>VGRF01000026.1 GCA_016875395.1 Deltaproteobacteria bacterium
GGGGGGGGGGGGGGGGGGGGGGGAGGAGGGGGGGGGGGGGGGGGGGGGGGGGGGACAGCCCTCCTGATCGTGCCCGACCCGGCGCTCGTCCGAGCGTTGTCGCGCATCGCGGAGGGCGTCGGGCTGACTGCGTTCGGGACCCTGTCCCACGAAGCGCCCGAGATGGCGGCGCTCGAAAAGCCCCGCGTCGTGCTGATCGACCTCGCTTTGCCCGGCGACGCGCTGGGGCTCTGTCGCGAGGTGAGGGCGACCGCGCCCGACACGCCGATCATCGCGATCACAGCGGACGCACTGCTCCCGCGCGGCGCGCGCGAAGCCGGCATCACGGACTTCGTGAGCAAGCCGGTCGACCGGGAGCTACTCGCCACGCGCATCGCCTTCCATCTCGAAGCGCCGCCATCGCCGCCGCGTGCGCCGAGCTACGAGATCGAGAGCCGGCTGCGCCGCATCGAGGCTTCGCAGGCGCTCGCGGGCATTGGCTACTGGGAGTGGGACGTCGACACCGACATGGTGCGCGTCAGCCCCGCTGCAGCGGCGGTGCTCGAGCTGCGCGACCCGCTTCCCGAGCGCCTCGAAGACATGATCGCGGAGTGCGTGCCCGCGCCCGATCGCCAGAAGTTCTTCCTCGGTCTGCGCGATGCAGTCGAGGGCCACCTCGCATCCGACGGGCTTCTCGCGAGCCTGCCGGGAGAGCGCAGCACACGCTTCTTGAAGCACTTCGTCTCGGTCACGGCGCGCGGCAACGCACCGCTCGTCACGATCACGGTGCGCGACGTCACGCAGGAGCGCCGCGCCGAGGAGAGCGCGCGCCGCATTGCCTTCTACGACGGCCTCACCGGGCTTCCGAACCGCCGCCTGTTCGAGAAGCGTCTCTCCGCCGCGATGCGCCGCTTCTCCGACAGCCCCGACGCCGTCGCACTCTTGTTCCTAGATCTCGACGGCTTCAAGCAGATCAACGACCGCCTCGGTCACGCCGCCGGTGATGAGTTGTTACGGGTGATCGGGCAGCGCCTGATCGAGTGCGTGCGCAGTAGCGACGAAGTGGCGCGCCCGCAGGCGAGCGCATCGCGCTTCGGCGGCGACGAGTTCGCCGTGCTGCTCACGGGGCTGCGCAGCGCGGACGACGCCGCCGACTGCGCGCGGCGCATCCACGAACGACTCAGCCAGCCGATCGACCTCGATGGCAACGAGGCGCGAGTCGGCGTGAGCGTCGGCATTGCGCTGCATCCGCGCGACGGCGCGACCACCGACGCGCTGCTCACCGCCGCCGATGCAGCGATGTACGGCGCGAAGTCCGATCGCAGCAGCATCTACTGCTTCTTCCGCGCGGACCTTCACGCCGCGACGACGCGCAGCAAGATCGTGCTCGAGCAGCTCAATACGGCCGACCAGCGCGGCGAGCTTTCGCTGGCGTTCCAGCCGAAGTTCGATCTCGCGACGGGTCACATCGCGGGCGCGGAAGTGCTCACGCGCTGGACCAACGCGCTGCTTGGGCAAGTGCATCCGATGGAGTTCATCCCCGTCGCGGAAGAGTCGGGAATCATCCACAAGCTCGGGCGCTGGGTGCTCGACAGCGCCTGCGAGGAAGCCGCGCGCTGGGCGCAGAGCCTGCTCGATCCGCCGTCGATCGCGGTGAACGTCTCGCGCGTGCAGCTCGTGCACGGCGACATCGAGCGCGTGGTGTACGACGCCCTGATGCGCAGCTCCCTCGATCCGCGCCGCCTCGAGCTCGAGATCACGGAGAGCCTGATGATCGAGGGCGAGAACGCGATCGCGCCGCTGCGCGACCTCGGCGCGATCGGACTCACGCTCTCACTCGACGACTTCGGGAGCGGCTACTCGACGCTGGCTTCGCTGGTCCGCTTCCCCGTCAACATCGTGAAGCTCGACCGCGCGCTGGTGAAGGACATCGACTCGAACCCCGACGCCGCGCGCGTGCTGCGCGCCCTGATCCGCATGGCGCACGAGCTCGGCAAACGCGTCGTCGCGGAGGGCGTGGACCGCCCCGGTGTGCTGAGCGTGCTGCGCGAGGTCGAGTGCGACGAAGCAAAGGGCTTCCTGCTCGCGAAGCTGATGACGCCGAGGAGTTCCGAGCGCTGCTGGAGGCGTGGCGCCCGGCTGACGCTTTCGCGAAGTGGCGCTGAGCGCGCGCGGAACTACTTCACCGGCGTGGCCTTGAGCTTGGCGCGGCCTTCTTCCACCACGACGCGGAAGCTCACCTTCGCGGCGCCGAACTTCGCGCGGATCGTTTCTTCCTGCTGGCGGAGCAGTGCGGAGAACTTGTCCCTGGTCAGGCCCGCTGCGCCTTGGCCGGTGCTGCTGCGCGCCTTCGCGTACTCGGTGAAGAGCGCGTCCTCACCGCTCTCCGCGCCGGTCGCGAGCTGAGCGCCAGCCGCCGCCTTGCCGGGCTTCTTGTGTTGCTTCTCCGCGCGCTCGCGCTCGTGGAGGTCGGCCTTGAACAGGTGCCGCTCGTACGTGCCCTCTTCGATCTTGCGGCACGTCTCGTCCCAGAGGCGCTTATGCGTGAAGTAGCGGGCGCGCAGGTTGTTGAAGAGAAAGCGCAGCGCGGTGTTGCGGATCGGCGCGTTGGCATAATAAGCGACGATCTTGTTGACCTCGCCGCGCAGAAGGCTCGGCTCGCGCTTGCGCGCGCCGAGGAAGTACTGCTCGTACTCCATGCGCAGCGTCTTCAGCTTCACGTCGAGCTGATGAAGGTCGGTTTCGGTGTCGGCGCCGAGCTCGGCCATCCCGGATGAATCGGCCTCGCTGCGCGGGGGCTTGATGCGCCGCCCGTTGCGCGCGGTCTGCCGGTGAACCGAGACTCGGGCGATGCTCGCGCTCGAACCCGACGTGCTGCTGGATCCCGAGGCCGCCGCCCCGAGCGGCGGCGTGCTGCTCGTCGAGAACGGGCGCATCGCCGCGCGGCTCGCGGCGGGTGTGCGGACGCCGGAGTCGGCGCGCCGCGTCGCGCTCCCCGGCCTCGCGCTCGCCCCGGGGTTTCTCGACGTGCACTACCACGGTGCGCTCATCTTCACGCTGCCACGCGCAGCACGCGCCGCGCTCGAAGCCGCGGGCCGCGAGCTCCTGGCGACCGGCGTCACCGGCTTTCTCGCAACGACGGTCACTTGGCCCGCGCGCGAGCTGAGCGCGTACGTCGAGGCGTGGGCGGCCGCGGCAGCGCAGCTCGCGAACGCAGCGGAAGCGGCCTCGGTGCTCGGGCTCCACCTCGAAGGTCCGTGGATTCGCCCCGAGGCAGCGGGCGCGCAGCCGCGTTCGGGCATCCGCCCCTATCGCGCCGAGGATGCCGCGCTGTTCGACCGCGCCGCGGGCCTCGTACCCCTCGTCACGCTGGCACCTGAAGCCGAGGGCGCGGACCTCCTCCTCGCCGAGCTCGCGCGGCGCGGCATCGCGGCGTCGCTCGGCCACACGCTGGCGAGCGCCGAGCAGTGCGAGCGCGCGATCGCACAGGGCGCGCGCCACGCGACCCACCTGTTCAACGCGATGGGCGCGTTCCACCAGCGCGCGCCCGGCCTGATCGGCACCGCGCTCGCGAGCGACGCGCTCAGCTGCGACCTCATTTGCGACGGCGTGCACGTGCACCCGAGCGCCGTGCGAGCGGCGGCACGCGCAAAGCGGGATCGGCTCGCGCTGATCACGGACAATGTGGCCGTGCCGGCCGCAGATCAGAATGCGAACGCGCTTGCGTCATTCGATGCGGGCGCCGTTCACGACGACGGCGTCGCGCTGCGCCTCGCCGACGGCACGCTCGCGGGCTCGCGCCTCAGCCTCGACCGCGCCGTCGCGAACGCCGAGGCATTCGGCGCGATGTCGCGCCTCGAAGCGGTGCGCGCCGCCACGCTCGCGCCCGCGCGGCTGCTCGGCATCGAGCGCGAGCGAGGCACGCTGCGTGAAGGTGCTCGCGCCGACTTCGCGCTGCTCGATGCGAGCGGCGCGATCGCTGAAACCTGGCTTGCGGGGCGTTGCGTCTACCGACGCGGAGACGATCGATGATCTTCCGGCAACTCTTCGATCCCGAGACCTCGACCTACACCTACTTGCTGGCGGACGAGACGACGCGGGAAGCCGTGCTGATCGACCCGGTCCGCGAGCACTCCGAGCGCGACGCAACGCTGGTACGCGAGCTCGGTCTCGCGCTGCGCTTCACGCTCGAGACGCATGTCCACGCGGACCACATCACGGGGGCCGACGCGCTGCGCGAAAAGCTCGGTTCGCGCGCCGGGGTGGGCGCCGCCGCGGGTGTCGGGTGCGCGGACCTCGCGCTCGCGGACGGCGCGGCGGTGCGCGTGGGCGGGCTCGAGCTGCGCGCGATCGCGACGCCGGGGCACACGAGCGGCTGCACCACCTACACCTGCGCCGCCGCCGGCATGGCCTTCACCGGCGACGCGCTCTTGATCCGCGGCTGCGGCCGCACCGACTTCCAGCAGGGCGACGCGCGCACGCTCTTCCGCTCCGTGCGCGAGCGCATCCTCACCCTGCCGGACGCGACGCTGCTCTACCCCGGCCACGACTACCGCGGCCGCACCGTCACGACCGTCGCCGAGGAAAAACGCTGGAACCCGCGCCTCGGCCTCGCGCGCAGCGAGGACGACTTCGTCGCGATCATGGCCGCGCTGAAGCTCGACTACCCGAGGCGCATGGACGAGTCCGTGCCTGCGAACCTGCGCTGCGGCACCGGCCCGATGCCCGCACTGCGCGCGCCCGCGGTCGCGAACCTCGTCGCTGGCCAGGCAGGCCGGCAGGACGTCGAGGTGGACTTCGGCGCGGGCATCTAGCCCGCGGCAGCTCAGCGCACGCCCACGCCTCGGTACATCTCCCCGAACATGCGCGGCGCATCGGGCGCGAGGAACCGGTCGAGCCTCGCGAGCGTGAAGCCGCCCTCGCGCACCACGGCGTCGATGCGGCGGTTCACGTTGCAGCCGCACGCGAGCACGCGGTGAATCGGGTTCCAGCGGTCCTGCCAGCGCGCGGTCTTCTCGTCGTCGCTGCGCCCATGCTCGATGAAGTGCAGCGTCGCGCCGGGCTTCAGCACGCGGTGCGCCTCGCGCAGCGCGGCCACGGGGTCCGGAATCGTGCACAGCGTCCACGTGATCGCGCACGAGTCGAAGCGCGCGTCGTCAAACGGGAGCCGCCCGTCGGCGCGCAGGTGATGCACGTCCACCGGAAACGGCGCCGCCGCGATGCGCGCCCGCACGCGCTCCGGCAGCGCGTCCATCGGGTCCACCGTGGTGACGCGCGAAACGCCCGCTGGGTAGTACCTGAGATTCAGCCCCGTGCCGAAGCCGATCTCCAGCACATCGCCGTGTGCGCCGGCGAGGGCCTCGCCGCGCATCTCGCCCATGTTCTTCATGATCGCGTCGAGCGCGCGGGGAAAGACCTTGCGCTCGTAGAAGTCGTAGATGAAGCCCACATGACCTCCGCATCCGAACGCTCGATGTAGCGCGGCTCGCCGGCGGAGCGGTTTGCGAAGTCGACAAGGAGAGAAGTGCGCCTCGATTTGATCGAAGAGCGCACCGCCGCCGCACGCCCCCGCTACGGTCGGCCCTCCCGGTCCCGCGGAAGTGAGAAAGAATGGCGCGCGCACGTTCGGTGTTCGTTTGCTCGGAGTGCGGGACGCAGCAGCCTCGAATGCTCGGGCGCTGTCCTGGCTGCGGAGCATGGGAGACGCTCGTCGAGGAGTCGGTGGGCGGCGCGGAGAGCGCGCCCGCTTCGAGCCTCGTCGCGGCGCCGGAAGCGACGTCGGGCTGCGCGCGTCCGCTTGCGGATGTGGACGCCGAAGCGGCGCCGCGAGTCGTCACGGGCATCGCGGAGCTGGATCGCGTGCTCGGCGGCGGGCTCGTGCCGGGCAGCGTCGTGTTGTTAGGCGGCGAGCCGGGGATCGGGAAGAGCACGCTGTGCCTACAGCTCGCGGCCAACGTCGCAGCGGCGCACGGCGCGGTGCTCTACGTCAGCGGCGAGGAGAGCCTCGAGCAGGTGCGGATGCGCGCGGGGCGGCTCGGCGCGGTGCCGAAGTCGCTGCTCGCGCTCGCGGAGACCCGCGTCGAGGCGCTCGCGGCGCCGTGGCAGGACGCGCGACCGAAGCTCGTGCTCGTGGATTCGGTGCAGACGCTGCGCACCGAGCGCGTGCCGTCGGCACCGGGCTCCGTCGCGCAGGTGCGCGAGAGCGCGGCGCTGCTCGCCGCCACGGCGAAGGCGCAGGGCGTGCCGCTCGTGCTCGTCGGCCACGTGACGAAAGACGGCGCGCTCGCCGGCCCGCGCGTGCTCGAGCACCTCGTCGACGTCGTGCTCACCTTCGAGGGCGATCGCGGCCACCCCTATCGAATCTTGCGGGCCACGAAGAACCGCTTCGGTGCGACCGACGAGCTCGGCGTGTTCACGCACGAGGAGAAGGGGCTCGTCGCGGTCGAGAATCCGAGCGAGCTGTTCCTCGCGGAGCGCCAAGCCGGCGCGCCGGGCTCGTGCGTCATGCCCGTGATCGAGGGCACGCGCCCGTTGTTGTTGGAAGTGCAGGCGCTCGTTGCGCCCGCGGGCTACGGCACCGCGCGCCGCACGTGTCTCGGCGTCGACGACGGCCGCGTTGCGCTGCTGCTCGCCGTGCTCGATCGCCGCACCGACGTCGACCTGCTCTCGCGCGACGTGTTCGTGAACGTGGTCGGCGGCATGCGCATCACGGAGCCCGCCGCGGATCTCGCGGTCGCGCTCGCGATCGCTTCGAGCCGCCTCGATCTGCCGCTGCCCGCCGACGTTGCCGCGTGCGGCGAGGTCGGCCTCGGCGGCGAGGTGCGCCGCGTCGGCCGCATCGAGCAGCGCCTGCGCGAGGCCGCGCGGCTCGGCTTTCGCCGCGTGCTCGTTCCCGCACAGCTCGCCGCCACGAGTGTCGGCGGCGCGGAGGCGATCGGCGTCGCGGACATCGCGGCAGCCGTGGCGTGGCTGCGCGCGCAGCCTCCGAAAGCAAGCTCCGAGCGGCCGCGTGAACGCAGCTCGTTCACGCCCCGTGACTTCTAGTTAACTACTCGTTTTTGCTCGTTTTTTCCTGCTTCTCCCATTGCGCGCCGCGAGCGGCGCAGGGTAGGCTCGAAAGCCTAATGACTGAGCGAGTTGCAACGCCCGCTGCCCTCTCCGCCGCGCTGAAGCGAAGCGCGCCCGTGCTCGAGCAAGTCGAGCGCACGATGCGCGAAGCGATCGCCGGCGATCACGCGCTGATCGGCGAGATCGGCGATCACGTGCTGTCGAGCGGCGGCAAGCGCCTACGCCCGCTGCTCGTGATGCTCGCCGCCGAGCTGTGCGGCTACGACGGCCCGCGCCGCGTGCAGATCGCCGCCGCGATCGAGCTGCTCCACACCGCGACGCTGCTGCACGACGACGTGGTCGACCTCGCGACGCTGCGCCGCGGCAAGGAGGCCGCGCGTGCGATCTGGGGCAACCGCCGCGCCGTGCTCGTGGGCGATTACTTCTATGCGCGCGCGTCTTCGATGATCGTCGAAGATGGCAACTTGGACATTCTCTCGATCTTCGCCGACACGATCCGGCGCATGTCCGAAGGCGAGCTGCTGCAGCTCGAGCGCAGCTTCGATCCCGACGTGACCGAGGCGCACTACTACGCGGTGATCGATCGCAAGAGCGCGTCGCTGATCGCCGCCGCAGCCGAGGCCGGCGCGATTCTCGCGGGCGTGACGCGCGCCGAGCGCCGCCGCCTCGCGCAGTACGGCCGCGAGTTCGGCCTCGCCTTCCAGCTGCGCGACGACGCGCTCGACTACTCGGCCAGCGAAGCCGAGCTCGGCAAGAGCCCGTACACCGACGTGCGCGAAGGCAAGGTCACCCTGCCGCTCCTGCTCACGCTGAAGCGCGCGACCGCGACCGAGCGCGATGCCGTCGCCGCGGTGCTGAAGACGGCGGCGCGCCGCGCGGCGGAGCTGCAGGCCGAGGGCATCACCGCGATCGACCAGGCGTTGGGGCGCGGCGAGCTCGCGCCGGTGGTCGAGCTGATCGAGCGCCACCACGGCATCGCCGACACGAATCGCCGCGCGCGCGAGCACATCGCGCGCGCCGCCGAAGCCATCGCGCCGTTCCCCGACGGCCCGAGCAAGAACGCCCTCCTCGCCGCGGCGGACTACGCCGTCGGCCGCGAAAGCTGAGCTCGCGCGCGCCTCGGCGCGCGTGTCCCAGGTCTCTCCCCGCGGTCCCGCGGAAGCAACACGCAATGACCCGCAACATCGGGCGCATCCGCGCCCTTCTCTCGGCCCTCGCTCTCGGACTTGTCCTCCTCACCACCTCGGCCCCCACGTTCGCCGCGGCGAAGCTCTCGGGCGTCGTCAACGTGAACACCGCCTCGCCGGAGCAGCTGTCGCTGCTGCCGGGCATCGGCGAAGCGCGCGCCCGCGAGATCGTCGCCGCGCGCGCGAAGCAAGGCGGCTTCAAGCGCGTCGAGGATCTGCTCGCGGTCAAGGGCATCGGCGAAGCGAGCCTCGCCAAGCTGCGCCCGTACGTCGCGCTGCAGGGCGAGACGACGCTGAAGCAGCAGTAGCGAGAACGGAGCGCCGGAGCGCCGCGGTGCCGCGGCGCTCCGGCGTGCTATCCGGCGCTCCGTGCCTCGACGCGCCATCACTCTCGCCGCGCTCTGCTTCTCGCTCGCGTTCGCTGCGCGCGCGGAGCCAGCGCAGCGCGTCGTCTCGCTGAATCCGTCGCTCACTGCGATGGCGCTTGCGCTCGGAGCGCGCGCGCAGCTCGTGGGCGTGGACGACTTCTCCGCGCGGCAAGAGCCCGCGGCTCGCGACCTCACACGCGTCGGCGGGCTCTATGACTCGAGCCTCGAGGCGGTCGTCGCGCTGCGGCCCGATCTCGTGATGCTCGTGCCGAGCGCCGAGCAGCGCAGCTTTCAGGAGCAGCTCGCCGCGCTGGGGATTCGCCGATTCGTCGCCGACCCCACGAGCTACGACGAAGTGCTCGCGACGATCCGCGCCGTCGGGAGTGAGCTCGGGCGCGAGCGCGAGGCCGCAGCGCGCGTGGCGCAGCTGCGCGCCGCACGCGAGCGCGCCGAGGCTGCGAGCGCGCGCCGGCCGCGTGTGCGCGCGCTGCTCGTGCTGCAACGCGACCCGCTCTTCGTCGCGGGCGCGGGCACATTCGTGGACGACATGCTGCGCGCCGCCGGCGCTGACAACATCGCCACCGAGCTGCCTGGCACCTGGCCGCGCGGCTCGCGCGAGTGGCTGCTCGCGGCCAAGCCCGAAGTGATCCTCGATTCCACCGACGAGCCCGAGCCTGCCGCCGAGTTCTGGGCGCGCTGGCCTTCGCTGCGCGCGCGCGTGGTCTCGTTGCCGGCGGGCGCCGTCACGCTGCCCGGGCCGTACCTCGATCGCGCGCTCGCGCTGATCGAGGCTGCGCTGCATCCGCAAACCGCAGCCGCGCCGTGAGCGACTCGCTGACCCTCGCGCGCCTTGCGCGCGTGCTCGCAGGTCTCGCGCTGCTGCTGTTCTTCGCGCTCGCGCTCGGCGTCGCGGTCGGCCCGTCGGGGCTCGCGCTCGGCGAGGTGCTCGCCGCGCTGCGGGGAGGCGCGGACGACGTCGCGCGCGACATCGTCGTGCGCGTGCGGCTCCCGCGCGTGCTGCTCGCCGCCGGTGTCGGCGCCTCGCTCGCGACCGCGGGCGCAGCGTTCCAAGCGCTGCTGCGCAACCCGCTCGCGGACCCGTTCATCCTCGGCGTCTCGGGCGGCGCCGCGCTCGGCTCCATTGTCGTGATTTCGCTCGGTGCGGCCCTCGGCGTCGCAGCGAGCGCCGCACCCGTCGCCGCGTTCGCCGGAGCGGTCGCCACCGTGTTGTCATTGCTCGCGACCGCCGGCCCGCGCGGCCGGCTCGATCCGACGCGTCTGCTTCTGATCGGCGTCGTGTTCAACGCGCTCGCCTCCGCCGCGATCGTGTTCCTCGCCTCGATCGCCGGGCTCGCCGAGGGCTCGAAGATCTTCCTCTACCTGATCGGCAACCTCTCCGACGCGCGGCCCGCGCTCGCGGGCTGGATCGCCGCCTTCCTCGCGCTCGGCCTCGCCGGCGCGCTGCCGTTCGCGCGCGCGCTCAATGCGCTCGCGCTGGGCGACGACACCGCCGCGCTGCTCGGCTTCGAGCCCGCGCGCGTGAAGCTCGCGCTGCTGCTGACGACCTCGCTCTTGGTGGGCGCCGCGGTTGCGGTCGCGGGCCTCGTCGGCTTCGTCGGCCTGATCGTTCCGCACGCGCTGCGGCTGCTCTTCGGCGCGGACCATCGGCTGCTGTTGCCGGCCTCCGCGCTCGGCGGCGCGGCGTTCCTCGTCGCGTGCGATGCGCTCGCGCGCACCGCGCTCGGCGGGCCCGAGCTTCCCGTGGGCGCCATCACGGCGCTGGTCGGCGGGCCGCTCTTCCTCGTGTTGTTACGGAAGCGCGCGGGGCTCAGCTCGTGACCGCGGCGCTCGCGCTCGACTCCGTCACGGCGCTGCGCGGCGCTCGGCGCGTGCTCGACGGCGCGTCGCTCGCGCTCGCGTTCGGCGAGGTGCTCGTGCTCGCGGGGCGCAACGGCGCGGGCAAGACGACGCTGCTGCGCGTGGCGACGGGTCTCGCCGTGCCGAGCGCGGGGCGCGTTGTGCTCGCTGGCCGTGCGCTCGCGGAGCTGCCCCGCGCCGAGATCGCGCGCAGCGTTGCGCTCGTGCCGCAGGACACGCACGTGCCCTTCCCGTTCAGCGCGTTCGAGATCGTGCTGATGGGCCGCGCGCCGCATCTCGGCGCGTTCGGCTTCGAGTCGCGCGAGGACCGCCGCATCGCGAGCGCGTGCCTGGAGCGCCTCGGCATCGCGGCGCTCGCAGCACGCGGCATCGACGAGCTCTCGGGCGGCGAGCGCCAGCTCGTCACGATCGCGCGCGCGCTCGCGCAGGAGCCGCGCGTGCTGCTGCTCGACGAGCCCACCGCGCACCTCGACCTCGCGCACCGCCTCGCGCTCGAAGCGCTGCTGCGCGACCTCGCGCGCGAAGGCAAGGCGGCGCTGCTCGTGTCGCACGATCTTGCCGGCGCAGCGCGCGTGGCGGACCGCATCGCGCTGCTCGCGAGCGGCCGCGTGCTCGCGAGCGGCACGGCGCGCGAGGTGCTGCGCCCCGAGCTGATGCGCGAGGCGTTCGGCGTCGAGGCGACGCTCGTGGAAACGAGCGAAGGGCCCGTAGTAGCGCCGAAGCGAGCAGGTTAGGTTGCGCGCCAAGCGGAGGGTGCGAGGTCGATGGCGAAGCGGCGGGCGGCGAAGAAGAAGGCGGCGAAGCGAACTGCGAAGGGGAAGCCGGCGGCGAATCGCAGCGCGCTCGCGATCGCGAAGATCGCCGCGTTCGAGATTCTCGACTCGCGGGGCAACCCCACGCTCTCGGTGGAAGTAACGACTTCGAGCGGACACGTGGGCCGCGCCGCGGTTCCGTCCGGCGCGTCGACCGGCTCGCGCGAAGCGCTCGAGCTGCGCGACAAAGATCCCGCGCGTTACCTCGGCAAGGGTGTGACGCGCGCCGTCGCGAACGTGAACGGCGAAGTGGCGCGCAAGCTGCGCGGCGCGGCGCTCGGCGGGCTCGCGGAGCAGCGCGCGCTCGATGCGGCGCTGTGCGCGCTCGATGGCACGGAGACGAAGTCGCGGCTCGGCGCCAACGCGCTGCTCGGCGTCTCGCTCGCGGCGGCGCACGCAGCGGCTGCGGCGGCCGGCGCGCCGCTTTATCGCTGGATCGGCGGCAGCAAGGCCACGCTCTTGCCCGCGCCGATGATGAACGTCGTGAACGGCGGCGCGCACGCCGACAACAACGTCGACCTGCAGGAGTTCATGCTCTACCCCGTCGGAGCGCCGAGCTTTCGCGAAGCGCTGCGCTGGGGCGCCGAGATCTTCCACAAGCTGCGCGCCGTGCTGCACGACAAGGGCTATTCGACGGCGGTCGGCGACGAGGGCGGCTTCGCTCCCGATCTCAAGAGCAACGTCGAGGCGATGGAGCTCGTGATGCGCGCGATCGAGGCCGCGGGCTACCGGCCCGGCGAGCAGGTCGCGATCGCGCTCGATCCCGCGACGAGTGAGCTCTACGAGGGCGGCATCTACGACCTCGCGGGCGAGGGCGCGAAGAAGTCGAGCGAGGAGATGGTCGAATTCTGGGCCGACTGGTGCGCGCGCTATCCGATCGTGTCGATCGAGGACGGCCTCGCCGAGCAGGACTGGGACGGCTGGGCGCGCCTGACGACTCGGCTCGGCGATCGCGTGCAGCTCGTGGGCGACGACCTGTTCGTGACGAATCCGAAGATCCTGCGCGAGGGCATCGAGAAGCGCGTCGCGAACGCGATCCTGATCAAGGTGAACCAGATCGGGACGCTCTCGGAGACGCTCGAGGCGATCGCGATCGCGAAGCAGGCCGGCTACGGGGCGATCTCGTCGCACCGCTCGGGCGAGACGGAAGACACCACGATCGCGGACCTCGCGGTGGCGACGGGCGTGGGTCAGATCAAGACCGGCTCGCTCTGCCGCACGGACCGCATCGCGAAGTACAACCGCTTGCTGCGCATCGAGGCCGAGCTCGGCGCGCGAGCGAAGTACGCGGGCCGCAGCACGCTCGCGGGAGCGAAGTGAGGCGCTCGCTCGCTTCGCTCCTGCTGGCGTTCACGCTCGCAGGCGTCGCAGAGGCGCGCATCCCCGCGCCCGAGACGGTGGCGCGCGCCGCAGCGGATGCATCTCGCGCGCAGGGCCGTAACAAGTCGTTCCGCTTCGACGTCGCGGTGCGCACGAATCCCGCCGCTGCGCCGATTGCGCGCGGCGAGCTGCTGGCGTCACCGAGCGGCAGCGCGCGCATCGAGCTGCGCCACGACGAGGGCTTCAGCGAGCGGCAGCTGCGCCGCGCGAGCGGCCTCGGCGCGACCCGCGACGGCGAGCCCCTGGCAGACGCGCATCCGCTCGCGCCGCCATTCTGGGCGCTGCAGGCCGCGACCGGCGGCGAGCTGCTGGCGCGCCTCGGGGAGCTCGGCGGCTCACCGGCGCTGATCGCGCTCGGCTACGACGGCGCGCGCGATTGCTACGTGCTCGGCGGGAGCGGCGGCGGCGCGGCGATCTGGGTCGACAAGGACACCTACCAAGTCGCGCGCGTCGATCTCGCCGACGGCACCAAGGTGCGCTTCCTCGCCTGGGCGAGCCGCGGCGGCGCGATCCTGCCAGGCACGATCGAGATCGAGACGTCCGCGCTCACGTTCACACTCGAGCTGACGAACGCCGCGGTCGCGACGCCCGCGGTGGACGCGTTCGCGGAGGCGTGGCTGCTCGGGCCTTGAGACGGATTCGAACGCGCGGCCGACGGCAGCCGCGAGCCGTGACGGCAACTCCATCTCGCCTGCGCTGGGCTCGACCTGCCCGCGCGGTCTCCCGCTAGCGTCGCGCCTCATGCGCTCCCTCGAGCACACGCGCCCGCGCCCAGGACTCTCGGTACCAGTTGTTACGGCGCTGTCGGCGCGCGGCGAGCTGATCGAAGCGGATCAGCGTGCGCTCGTACGCTTCGTGATTCAGAGCGGCTGGGGCGCGGACATCGTGTTCGCGAACGGCACGACGGGCGAATGGGATCGCGTCGGTCCCGAGACGGGGCGGCGCGTCGTCGCGATCTGCGCGGAGGAAGTGAAGAAGGCGAGCACGGAGCTCGCCGAGGGAGAGCGCGTCGAGTGCTGGGCGGGCGTGACCGCGGCGACGCGCGCCGAGACGCTCGCGAGCGCGAGCGCTGCAATCGCCGCCGGCGCCGATGCGCTCGTGATCGCGCCGCTCGCGATTCGCGACGTCAGCGACGCGGTGCAGTTCGTCGCACGCGACGTGGGTGATCTGCTCGACGCGAGCCCGCGGCGAGTCCCGGTCTATCTCTACGACAACGCCGCGATCGCGGCTGATCCGCACCGCACGCACATCCGCACGAAGCAGGTGAAGGCGCTCTCGCGGCTCGACTTCGTGCGCGGCATCAAGGTGAGTGCGCCGCGGAAGGTGCTCGGCAACTACACGCAGGCCGCGCGCCAGTTCCGCGAGCGCGGCGAGTTCGGCATCTACGTCGGCGACGCGATGACGATCTTCGACGTGTTCCGCCCGCGCGCCGGAATCGCCGGCGTGCTGAGTGATTACTGGCAGCGCTTCTGGCTCTCGGGCGGGCTCCCGATCGGCGTCGTGTCGGGCCCCGCGAACGCGCTGCCGCGCGAGTGGGCGCACGCGTGGCAGGCGTGCCGCGCGGGAGACGCGGAGCGCATGGCCGCAGCGGAGCGCGTGCTCAGCGAGTTTCGCGCGGCGACGAAGGCCGGCGGCGCGAGCCGCACGATCGCGTGCCTCAAGCGCGCGCTGCTCGCGCAGGGCGTGCTCACGAGCGATGCCGTCGCTTCGGGCACGCCCGCGCTCGGAGCGGAGGATGCGGCGCGCTTCGATGCCGCGTTCGCCCGCGTGCGCGCGCTCGCGCGGGAGGTCCTCGAGCCAACCTGGGTGACCCATGAGCGATCGGCCTAACAAGCGGACCGTCGGCATCGGCAGCATGGTCGCGGACCGCATTCACCGCGTGCCGCGCATTCTCGCGAGCGACCAGAAGGGCATCATGCGCGCCGGCGCGGACGGGCGCACCGCGGAGCTGCGCGTCGGCGGCGTCGTGCTGAATCACCTCGGCTGGGCCGCGGTGCTCGGGCTGCCGGTGGGCATCTTCGGCAAGCAGGCCGACGACGCGAACGGGCGCTTCCTGCGCGACGCGATGGATCGCTTCGGCATCGCGAAGGACATCGTGCTCGACGGCTCGGCCAGCTCGTTCGCCGACATTTACGTCGACGACTCCGGCGGCCGCGCGATCTACATGGCGCCCGGCGCGACGAGCGAGACGACCTACTCGCACGTGCGCCGCCACCACGAGCGCACGATCGCGAGCGCGCTGCGCGCGACGACGGAGGTCTCGCAGCTGCCGCTCGCTGCGGCGAACGAGGTGTGCCGGCTCGCGGAGGTGGCGGGCGTGCCCACGCTCGTCGACCTCGACGTCCCGCCTTCGGACGCCGTGCCGCAGCTCGGCACGCAGGCCGAGCTGGAGCAGCTGCTGCGGCGCGCGAAGATCCTGAAGCCGTCGAGCGCGGCGGCGCGCGAGCTCGTGCTCACGGCGAGCGGCGACGCGCTCGCGAGCGCAAGGAAGCTCCGCGAGCGCTACGGGAACGAAGCCGTGGTCGTTACGGACGGCGAGGCGGGCTGCGCCGTCGCCACCGCGCGCGAGGCGCTGCGCGTGCCGGCGTACGCGGTCGCGAGCGTCGTCGACACCACGGGCGCGGGCGACGCGTTTCTCGGCGGCGTACTCGTCGGGCTCGCCGCGGGTCTCGGCTGGGAAGACATCGCGCGGCTCGGCAACGCCTGCGGCGCGGCATGCGTCGAGAAGCTCGGCGCGTTCCCCGACGACGCCATCGCCGCGCGCGACGCCGTGCTCGCGCGCTACGACGGCGCCGCGCTGCCGAGCTGGGTGATACGCGGGCTCGCGGTCACGCCCGAGGCGCTGCCGGCAAACGAGGCGCTCGTCGCCTACGACGTTGCGCTCAGCGAGCTCGCCGGGCTGCGCAAGCGGCTCGACGCGGCGGCGTTCGAGCGCGTGGTCGGATTGATCGACGCGGCGCGCGCGAGCGGCGGGCGGGTGCACGTGACGGGCATCGGCAAGCCCGAGCACATCGCACGCTACGGGGCGGCGCTGCTCGCCTCGGTGGGCACCCCTGCGTCGTTCCTGCACGCGACCGAGACGATGCACGGCAGCGCCGGGCAAGTCGTGCGAGGCGACGTCGTGATCGCGATCAGCAACAGCGGCGAGACGCGCGAGCTGCTCGCGGCCGTCGGCGCGGTGAAGGCGCTCGGCGCGCAGCTCGTCGCGATCACGGGCGCCCCGCGCTCCTCGCTCGCGCAGCTCGCTGCGGTCGTGCTCGACGCGGGCGTCGCGCAGGAAGGCGGCGGCCTCGGCCTCGCTCCGCGCGCGAGCGCGGCGGCCGAGTTGTTAGTGGTCGCCGCGCTCTCCGCCGCACTCGAGCACGCGCGCGGCCTCACGCGCGCCGAGTACCACGCGCTGCACCCGGCGGGCGGGCTCGGAGCGAAGAGCGGCGGCTAGCGGATTCCGCCTGCGCGGAAGCTTCGTCACGTGAAGACCAGCTTCAGGCCCGCGATCACGAGCACCAGCGCGAGCAGCTGGCGGATCCGCGACGACGGCAAGCGCTTGCTGCCGAGGTAAGAACCGATCGCGCCGCCGGCTCCCGCGGCGCCGGCGAGCGCGAGGGCGCCGATCGGGAACTCGCGCGTCGCGGTGAGGTTGCCCGCGAGGCCGGCGATCGAGTTCACCAGGATGAAGGGCGCGCTCACGGCGGCGGCGGTGCGCAAGCTCGCCCAGCGGAAGAACAGCAGCAGCGGCGTGAGGAAGATGCCGCCGCCCGTACCTGTTAGGCCCGCGAGCACGCCGATCGCGCCGCCGCTCGCGATCGCCGCGGCGCGCGGTGGCAGGCGCGTCTCCTCGGCGTCGCGCTGCGGGATGACGAGGCGCGTAGCCGCGAAGAGCAGCACCGCGCCGACGATCAGCTTGAACGCGCGCGGCGGCAGCTCCGCGGCGCCCCCGAAGAACGCGAGCGGCGCCGCGAGCACGGCGAACGGCCAGAACAGCGCGAAGGAGAAGAAGCCCGCGCGAAAGAACTGCACGCTGCCGATGCTCGCGACGAGGATGTTCAGCGCGAGCGCGGTGGGCTTGATGAACGCCGGCGCGAGCGCGAACAGCGACATCACCGCGATGTAGCCCGACGAGCCGCCGTGCCCGACCGACGAGTACAGCACCGCCATCGCGAAGATCGCGGCGAGCAGCGCGGGCGTGATCTCGGGCGTCATTGCGCGCGGTGAATAGCGCGGACGCGGACGCGACCGGACACCAGCGCCTGCCCGCGAACACTCCGCGAGCCGAGAGGAGCGGGGACGTTCCGCAAGAAAGTAAAGCAGGACTTTCTTTACCTACTTGCGGAACGTCCCCGGCTGGCTCGTCCCCGACTGGCACTCAGCCCTTCTCTTCTGACAGCCGCACAGTCAGCAGGACGCCCGTACCCGCCCGCGAACCGAGAGGAGCAGGGACGTTCCGCAAGAAAGTAAAGCAGGACTTTCTTTACTTACTTGCGGAACGTCCCCGAATCGCGCTCAGTGCTTCCCCTCCGGCAGGCGCACAGTCAGGACCTGGCACGGCGCCTTCTGCACGACGCGCTCTGCGATCGAGCCGAGCAGCAGGTGCTTCAGCCCCGAACGCCCGCGCGTGCCGATCACGATCATGTCGGCGCGCTGCGCCACCGCCTCGTCCTCGATCACCGTGGCGGGGTAGCCCTCGCGCGCCAGCACCTCGACCGGAACCTTCGCCTCGCGCACGCGCGCCGCGAACTGCTCGAGGTTCGCCTCTGCCTCCGCCTTCACCGAGGCCCAGAACTCCTGCGGGAGATAGGCGCCCTCGAGCTGCTGGAACTCGACCGGCAGGTGGTAGGCGTGCAGCAGCACGAGGGTCGAGCCGTGCTCCTCGGCGAGATGAAGCGCCCAGCGGATCACGGGCTCGGCGTGGGCCGAGAAGTCGATCGGCACGAGGATGCGGCGGACATCGATGTGCATGGCCGCATCCTGCGCCTCGGCCCCTGCGCTTGGCAAGGACACTCATCACGCCCGAAACGGCGTTTTTCGGCGTTGCGGCCAGGGGGGTCGGTCCGTACCGTGTCGCGCCTTTCCGGGGCCGTAGCTCAACTGGGAGAGCGCCGCGTTCGCAACGCGGAGGTTGGCGGTTCGATCCCGCTCGGCTCCACCACCGCCGCCTGAGTCGGCGCGCTGCGGACTCCTTGCTCCGCGTGTCTTCGAGACGTGCGACCCGGAGCTGCCCCCTCAGCGCCCGCGGAGTCAACCCGGGGCGAGCACGTACGCGCCGAGCCCGCCGACCAGCAGCGCGCCGTCCACCGCCACCGCCCCGAAGCGCTCCCCGCTCCGGAACGCGACGACCGCGACTGACATCGCGAGCGGCAGCGCCGCGAGCGCGCGCAGCTCGCTCGGCCCGAGCAGCGCGAGCCCGAGCGCGGCGGCGCAGAACGCCCCCGCGACCCCGCGAGCTGGGCGTGCGCCGACGCGGCCCGCGATGCCCTCGGCATCGCGCAGGTTCGAGAGCACGACATTGGCCTGCACCGTGCTCGCGACGATCGCGAGCGTGAAGCCGAGCCGCGCGAGATCGAGCGGCACGCTCACGCCAGCTGCGGGCAGGCCCACGGTCACGGCGGTCCACGAGCCGGTCAGGTAGAGCGGCTTCACCCACGCGAAGCGCTTCAGCCTGCGGTGCGCGAAGCCGAGCGCCGCCGCCCCGCCCGCGACGGCGACGACACGCGCGCCGGCGATCACGCCCGCCGCGAGAGCGCAGCACGCGCACAGCGCTGCGGCGAAGTGTGCGCATCGCGCGCGAGATCGCGCACGCGGTCGACGCAGTACACGGCGACGGTGCCGCAGAACGCGAGCGCGAGAACTTCGGCCGCGGGAGCGGTGCCGAGCGCGCGGGATGAAGCCGCGGCGAGCGCGGCCGCAGCGCACGCGACGAGGGCGCTCGAGAACGCGAAGGCGTCGAGGAACGACACGCCGGGGAGATCGCGCGCGTCGCTCACGGTTCTATCGCGCGATGCACGTACGTCCCCGTTGCACGTCTGTCCCCGCTGCACGCCTCAGTGCGCGAACTTCGCCTTGAGCCGAGGCATCACGTCCTGCGCGAAGCGCTCGAGGCTCGCGTCCATCGCTTCCGGCGCGACGCCGGGCGGCGCGGCCCAAGTCACGACGTCGGTGAAGCCGAACTTCGCGATGTAGGCGGCGAGCTGTTCGAACACCGCATCCGCGTCGCCGACGATCCAGGTCTGCGGGATCGCGGTCTCCTCGCCGCTCATGAACGAGACGTTGTCGCCGCTCTCGCGAATCCAGTCGGCATAGATGCGCGCCTTGTAACGCTCGGCCTCGCGAATCGCGGGCCAGTCTCGCGCGCGGTCCGTCGTGATCAGCCACGGGCGAATGATGCCGACGCGCCTTCGGGCGGGGTCGCCGCCTAAAGTTGTTACGGCCGCGCGCCACGGATCGAGCACGAAGCGGCGGTCGCCTTGCGGGAGCAGGTTCAGCCCGAGCCGCGCGCAGCGCCTCGCGCCGGCCTCGCTCATCGCCGCGAGCCAGAGCGGCGGGCCGCCGGGCTGCACGGGGCGCGGTCGCAGGCGCGCGCCGCGGAACTGCCAATGTTTGCCGTCGAAGTCGAACGCATCGCCTGTGAACGCGCGCTGCAGCACGCGCACGCCTTCCTCGGTGCGCGATACGCGCTCTTTGCGGTCCATGCCGAACGCCGCGAACTCGTGCGGCGCGTAGCCCATGCCGATGCCGAGCTCGATGCGGCCGCCCGAGAGGTTGTCGAGCACTGCGAGGTCTTCAGCGAAGCGCAGCGGGTGCTGGAACGGCATCAGCACGATGTCGGACGAGATGCGCACGCGCTTCGTGCGCGCGGCGAGCGCGCCGGCGACGGGCGCGAACGAGGGCAGGTAGCCGTCGTCGACGAAGTGATGCTCGGTGAGCCAGATCTGATCGAAGCCGAGCGCGTCGACGCGCTCCGCTTGCGCGAGCACGCGCGCGTAGAGGTCGGCGTTCGCGATGCCGCTGCCTTCGGGATTCCTGAAGTCGTACGCAACGCCAAAGCGGAGGGCGGGCCTCATCTCATCTCCGAGCCTGAGAGAATTCGCTTCTCATCTTGGAGCAGCAGCCTCCACAATGCTGCGCATGAGAAAGCTCGTACTCGCGGCACTCCTCCTTCTCGCGAATTCGCTTCACGCCGCGCCGCCGGAGCTGCTGCCGGCAAGCGAGGCGCACACCATCGCGTTCGCGCAGCAGGGCGGCGTGCGCACCGCCTTTCTCGTGGTGAGCGCGAGCGAGGACGCGATCGAGGCGGCGCTGCTCGGCGCGGGCGATGCGTTCGCGGCGCTCGGCTCGCGCAGCGACGCGGAGCTCGCAGCGCTGCGCGAGGGGCCGCGAACGCGGCTCGCATTCGCGGAGCTGCTGCCCGTGATCGAGGGCACGCATCACGTCGCGGGCGGCGCGAACTACGCGGAGCACGGCGAGGAGGTGGACATCGCGGCGCCGTTCTTGTTTCCGAAGATCGCGGCGCCGACTCCGCCGCGCGGCTCGCTCGCGGCGCAGCCGGGCTGGCTGCTCGACTACGAAGTCGAGATCGGCCTCGTGTTCGATCGCGACCTGATGACTCCCGTCGATCTCGCGAACGCGCGCGCCGGCGTCTTTCTCGCGAACGACTTCACCGAGCGCGCACAGCTCACGCGCGAGGCCGATCTCTCGGTGCCGGGAGTGGGAGGCGGATTTCCGAACGCGAAGGGGAAGCCGGGCTTCCTGCCGACGGGCCGTTCCTCGTGATTCCGCGCGACTGGCGCGCGTTCGTGCGCGCGTGCGAGATCCGCCTGCACGTGAACGGCGGCGAGCGCCAGCGCGCGCGCGGCGGCGAGATGATCTGGGGTCCCGAGGATCTCGTGCGCCGCACGCACGCGCTCGGTGCCGAGCCCCGCTTCGCGTACGAGTCGCGGCGAGTCGGGCTCACGCCGAGCCCTGGTCTCGCGCGCGGCGTCGCAGCGATTACGGGAACGCCGGGCGGCGTCGTGTTCCGCACGCCGGGCGTGGGCTTCATGGCCGCGAACGCGGCCTGGTGGGCAGTGAGCTTCTCGTTCTTCGCGGGCGGCGTGACGGACTACGTGAAAGAGCGCTGGATCGAGGAGCTGCGCGCGAGCGGCTCGTTCCTGCGCGCGGGAGATGTCGTGGTGGCCGAATCGCACGGGCTCGGCGCGATCATCACGCGCATCGAGTAGCCGCCCGCGGCGCCGCGCTTTCGGGCCATTTGGCGCGCGTCTACTCTGGTTTCCCCATGACGCAGCCGCGCGGATACGCCGAGAAGAACCGCTTCGGGCGGGTGCTGCGCATTCCCACGCCCACGCCCGAGTGGACGGGCCTCGGCGCGATCAACAGCTACGTCGTGCTGCCGCCCGAGGGCTCGCGCCGCGGCGTCACGCTGATCGACACGGGCATGCGCATGGACGCCTCGTTCGAGGCGATGCGGCGCGGCTTCAAGGAGTTCGGCCTCGCGCTCGAGTCGATCGAGCGCATCCTCGTGACGCACGCGCACGGCGATCACTTCGGCCAGGCGAAGCGGCTGCGCGATCTCACCGGCGCGCAGGTGTTCGCGAGCGCGGGCGAGGCGGAGCGCATGCGCACGGGCTCCTCGCCCGCGGCGATGCGCGGTGGAAACGGCGCGCACTGGATGCGGCGCTTCGGGATGCCCGACGAAGTCGTGGAGGCGAAGGCGCCCAGCGGCGCGATGCCGTCCGATCTCTCCGAGCCGATCGAGGTCGACGGCGTGCTCGCCGAGGGCGACCGCATCGACCTCGGCGAGTTCACGCTCGAAGTCGTCGCGACGCCGGGCCACTGCGACGACCACATCGTCTTCATCGAGCGCGATCTCGGCCTGATCTTCTCCGGCGACCACCTGCTCACCGACATCTCGCCCGTGCCGCTCTTGCACGTGCCGCCGCCGGGCCAAGAGCGCCGCCCGAGCCTAATCACTTTCATGCGCTCGCTCGCGAAGGCGGAGGCGCTACATGCGGAGGCGACGTACCCCGCGCACGGCGACGTGATCTGGGACCACAAGAAGCTGATCGCGGGCTACCGGCTGCATCACGAGCGCCGCAAGCTCCAGATCGCACGCCGCCTCGGGCAGCGCGTGATGACGCCCTACGAGCTCGGCGCCGAGATCTTCCCGAAGTACTTCCGCGATCCGCGCCAGAGTTTCCTCGTGATGAGCGAGGTCGTCGGCCATCTCGACCTGCTCATCGAGGACGGCACCTGCGCCTGGGAGGACGACGGCGTCGCCCTTCGCGTGAGGTTGGTGAACGATGTCCATCTTCAAGACCAATGAGCTTATCGGCTCGTCGCCCGACTCGTTCGAGGACGCGGCCCGCCGCGTGATCGCGCGCGCGCACGAGACGCTGCGCGGCATCACGGGCTTCGACGTGGTGGAGAAGCGCGTGAAGGTGGAGGCGGGCGGCTTGCGGGAGTACCGCGTGCGTCTACGGCTCCACTTCGAGATGGCGCCGGAGACGGCTCTTCACTGGTAAGGAACTGTCAGGGACGAAGTCATGTCGATCGCATCGGTATCCACGATCACGTCCGCGTCGCCGCTCAGCTGGCAGGATGCGGTGGAGCGCGGCTTCGAGCGCGCGAAAAAGACGCTGCGCGGCATCACGGGGCTGCAGGTGATCGAGGAGAAGGCGCGCGTCGAGGACGGCAAGATCACCGAGTTTCTCGTGACGATGCAGGTGATCTTTTTGCTGGAAGAGAGCTGAAGCCGTGCAGCGAGTTCCCGCGATCGTCACGGCGGGCGACGGCAAGGCGTCGCGCGCCGTCTACGGCGACGCGAAGGTCTATCTCGACCTCGCGGGGCGCGCGCTCGTCTCGCGCACGGTCGGCACGCTGATGCGGGTTCCCGAGGTGAGTGAAGTCTGGGTCGTCGGCAACGCGGAGCGGCTCGAGAAGACGCTGCGCGAGGACCGCGAGCTGGTCGCATCGCTCACGAAGCCGGTCTACGTCGTTCCGCAGTTCGGCAACCTCTACGAGAACGCGTGGCAAACCTTCCGCCGCCTGCTGCCGGGCGCGCCGCCCGAAGGTCGCGATCCGCAAGGCGACGCCGAGCTCGATCAGCGCGTGCTCTATCTGTCGGCTGATCTCCCCTTCGCGACTCCGCAAGAGATCTCGGTCTTCATCCAGCGCGCGGTCGCGGCGGGCTGCGATTACGGCCTCGGCCTCGTCACCGAAGATTCGCTCGCGCCGTTCTATCCCGATCGCGGCAAGCCGGGCATCGAGCTCGCGTACTTCAACGTCGCGAACGGCCGCGTGCGGCAGAGCAACCTCCACGTTGTTAGGCCCGGTCGGCTCGGGCATCGCTGGTACATCGAGCACATGTACGAGCACCGCTACCAGAAGGAGCTGTTTCACGCGCTGGCGCTCGCGTGGCGCATCCTCACGCTCGAGGGCGGCGGCATCAGCCTCGTGCTGTATTTCGCCGTGATGCACCTCGCAGGCCTGTTCGACCGCATGCGCCTGCGCGGCATCGCCGACTCGCTGCGCCAGTTCGTCTCGTTCGAGCGAATCAACCGCGCCTGCTCGCAGCTGCTCGCGACGCGCTTCCAGCTGATCGTCACCGAGGTGGGCGGCAGCGGGCTCGACATCGACAGCGAGCGCGACATCGACATCGCGCGCGAGCGCTTCGAGGAGTGGACGACGCAGCAGGCGGAGTACGCGGCGACTCTGCACGGAGTCCCGCTGCTGCCCGCGGACGCTGGGAGCAGCGAGGCGCGCATCACGCGCCTGGAGCGCCGGTGAGCTCGCGGCTGTTTCAGCTGCCGTCGCGCGGAGTGATTACGGTGCGCGGCGACGATCGGCAGCGCTGGCTCGACGGCATGCTCACCTGCAACGTGAAGAAGCTCGCGCCAGGCGGCGGCGCGCACGGGCTGCTGCTGACGCCGCAGGGCCGAATCGTGGGCGAGATGCACGTCCTGAATCGCGGCGATGCGATCTGGCTCGAGACCGAGAGCGCCGCGATCGCGGGCGTGATCGCACGGCTCGAGAAGTTCGTGATCGCGGACGACGTGACGCTGCGCGACGAGTCCGCGAGCTGGGCGCGCATCGCGGTCGAGGGCGATGGCGCGGTCGACCTGATCACTGGACTCGGCGCGCAAGCCCCCGCGAACGACCACGCCGCGAACGACGCGCAGATCGCAGGCGCAGCGTGCGTGCTCGCGCGCTTCGGCTTCACGCACGGCGAGGCGCTGCAGCTGTTCGCGCCTCGCGCAGACGTAGCCGCCGTGGTCGCAGCGCTCATCGGCGCGGGCGCAGCGCTCGCGAGCGACGCCGACTTCGAGCTCGCTCGCATCGAGGCCGGCACGCCGTGGCTCGCGCGCGAGCTCGACGAGAGCGTGCTGCCGGCGGAAGTGCGCCTCGACGGCCTCGCAGTCGCCGTCGACAAGGGCTGCTACACGGGCCAAGAAGTCGTCGCGCGCATGCGCAGCCGCGGCCGACTCTCACATCTCCTCGTCGGCCTGCGCCTGACGACTCGCGCGCTGCCGGCGCCGCGCAGCGCACTCACGAACGATCGGGGCGAAGTCGGCAGCGTCACCAGCGCCGCGCACTCCCCGCGCTTCGGCGCGATCGCGCTCGGCTTCGTGCAGGCGCCACTCGCCGAGCCGGGCACCAAGCTGGCGCTCGCGAGCGGCGGCGAGGCCGAGGTCGTCGCGCTTCCGTTCGCGGTGAGACAATTCGGCCCGGCCTGAATGTCTCAGCGCCGAGCGGGTCGGCCGCGTGACCGGCACACTCGTCGTCTTCGCGAAGTGGCCCGAGCCCGGCGCGGTGAAGACGCGGCTCTGCCCGCCCCTCACACCGGAGCAGGCCGCGGCGTTCTACGACGCGATGCTCGGCGACGTGCTGGACGCGACGGCGCGCGAGGCGCCGCGGCGCGGGCTCGCTCTCGCTCTCGCGGTGACGCCCGCGGAGCGCGCACGTGACTTCTCCGCGCGTGCGCCTGCGTATCGCGTGTTCGCGCAGCAGGGCGCCGATCTCTCGCAGCGCATGGAGCACGCCGCTGCGAGCGAGCTCGCGCGCGGCGCGCAGCGCGTGCTGCTGCGCGGCAGCGACAGCCCCGCGCTCGCGCCCGAGGTGCTCGATGCCGCGCTCGCAGCGCTCGCGCGCGTCGACGTCGCGCTCAGCCCCGATCGCGACGGCGGCTACAACCTCGTCGCGCTGCGCCGCTTCGCGCCGGGCCTGTTTGCGCACGCGATGAGCACGAGCACCGTGCTCGACGACACGCGCACAGCAGCTGCGCGCCTCGGTCTCGCGAGCGAAGTGCTCGCGCCGGGCTTCGACATCGATACCGCCGCCGACTTCGCGCCGCTGCGCGAGGCGCGCCCGCGCGCGAGTGCGCTGTGCCCGCGCACGTACGCGTGGCTCGATGCGCATGCCGAGCTGACGCGCGCGTAGTCAGCGCGCGCTCGCGGCAAGAGCACGCGAGCGTGCAGGAATCGGCTCAATGGGCCGCGCCGCGACCGCTGTGCGCCGCAGCGCGCGCAAGGCATGCGGCTTGCTCTCGGCCTCCGCATTCACAAGGAGGCTTCTGACCATGTCCCGGTTCGTTTTCGCTGTGCTCACCGTGGTTTGTTATGCGCTCGGCGCCAAAGCCGAGACCGACGTCGACGCGCGCTTCGCCGCGATGCAGGCGCGCATCGAGCAGCTCGAAGCGAAGCTCGTCGCTCAGGGCGAGGAGCTGGCGGCGGCGAAGGCCGCAGCGCCTGCAGCTGCAGCGCTCCCCGACGTCGCCGCGGAGGGCGGATCGTTCTTCGACACGATCAACGTGAGCGGCTTCGTCGCGGCGTCGTACTTCTACAACTTCAACGACCCCGACGGAGATTCGCTCGGCGGCTCGAACGCGCCGGTCGACCTGCTCCACCCCGACAGCAACAGCTTCTCGCTCGACCAGCTGTGGCTCACGATCTCGCGCGACGCGTCTGAAGATGCGCGCGCGGGCTTCAAGGCCGACTTCGTGTACGGCAAGACCGCGTCGATTCTCTCCGGCAACAACGTCGACGGGAATGCCGGCAACGATTTCGACCTGTACCAGGGCTACGTGACGTACCTCGCGCCGATCGGCGAGGGCGTGACGATTCAGGCCGGCAAGTTCGCGACGCTGATCGGCGCGGAAGTCGCCCAGGCGAACGGCAACTGGAACATCACGCGCGGCAACGTCTACAACTTCCTGCAGCCGATCAATCACACCGGCATTCTCGCCTCGACGCCGCTCGGGCCCGTGACCGCGTCGCTCGGCTTCGTCGACGAGACGCGGAACTTACCCGCGCTGAACGTCGATCGCAATAACAACAAGGCGATCTTGTTCGGTCTGAGCGGCGGCGGCGAGACGTTCTCCGGATCGTTCGCCGGCACCTGGGGCGACTCGCCGTCCTCGTTCTCGAGCGACTCGGACGACAACGAGGTCATCCTCGACTTCATCGGGCGCTGGACGCCGAACGAGCGCTTCGCGAGCTACGTGAACTTCGACTACGTGAAGAGCGACTTCGGCGCCGGCGATCTCGTGGGCCTCGGCGTCGCCGCCGCGGCGCGCTTCGCGGTCACCGACAGCACGGGCGTGGCAGGGCGCGTCGAGTACCTGAACCTCGATCCCGACGGCGGAAGCGACTTCGGCATCTGGGGCCTCACGGGCACACTCGACCACGCCCTCGGCGGCGGCCTCACCGTGCGCGGCGAGGTCCGCTACGACGCGCTCACCGAGAGCGGCACGTTTTACTTCGGCGACGACGGCGCTTTCGACGACGACAGTCAGGTCACCGCCGGCATCGAGCTGATCTACGCGCTCTGAGGCTGGTCCCCATCAGAGCAGTGGACGGGCGCGGATCCCTCGCGGGGTCCGCGCCCGATTCGCTTTTCGGGGACGTTCCGCAAGTAAGTCAACTTGCCCGAAGTTGCTTTCCTTGCGGAACGTCCCCGACTGGAAGCTCGACGCGCGTGGCCAGTGGCGGCGCCGCTACCAGATCGAGAACTTCGGGGCGATGCCGAGCTTCTCCATCTTCGTGTAGAGCGTGCGGCGCCCGATGCCGAGGGCGCGCGCGGCGGCGGCGCGGTTGCCGCGGGCTTCGCGCAGCGCACGCACGATGCGCCAGCCCTCGGCGAGGTCGACCCACTCCGTGAGATTGGGTGCGGTCCCGCGTTTGGCGGCGGCGGTGTCGAAGAACTTCTCGAAGAACTCGTCGAGCCCTGCGGGCTCGGCACGATGCAGTGCAGGGATCGGGGCGTGTGCAGTTGCCATCGGGGTTGGCCTCCCGCCCGCGCTTAGAGCAAGCCGCGTTCCACCGCCCCCGTGCACGCACAGCACGCGGCGCATGCGCTCGTGCCCACGACTTCAGCACGCGCTGCTCACGACATGAGCACGCTTCGGCACACTCGGGCTCGCTCGCGCGCCATCGCAGCGTTTCGCGCGTGGCACGCGAGTTGCTCTCTCCGACGGTGCTCACAGCCACTTCGCCCTGCTCGCGCCGGATGATCCGTGATAGGGTCCGGCGCTTCCGGGCCACCCAGGAGACGCCATGAAGAAGATCGAGGCGGTGATCAAGCCGTTCAAGCTGGACGAGGTGAAGGAGGCCCTTCACGAGATCGGCGTCCAGGGCATGACGGTCACCGAGGTGAAGGGCTTCGGTCGCCAGAAGGGTCACACCGAGCTGTATCGCGGCGCCGAGTACGTGGTGGACTTCCTGCCCAAGGTCAAGCTCGAGATCGCGGTCTCGGACGACATGGCCGACAAGGTCGTCGAAGCGATCGCGGGCGCCGCGAACACGGGCCGCATCGGCGACGGCAAGATCTTCGTCATGCCCATCGAGCAGGCCGTGCGCATCCGCACCAACGAGCGCGGCGACGAAGCGCTCTAGCCCCGCAGAGTTTCCCGCGGCGCGGATTCGCCGCCCGCGTGCATCGCTCGCACTGCGAGCTCAAAGGAAAGACCCCGGACCATGACTCCCAAGCAGGTTCTCGAGTACGCCAAGAAGAACAACGTCGTGATGGTCGACTGCCGCATCATCGACTCGCCCGGCCTGTGGCAGCACTGCTCGCACCCGATCTCGCAGCTCGAAGAGTCGACCTTCGAGGACGGTTACGGCTTCGACGGCTCGTCGATCCGCGGTTGGAAGGCGATCAACGAGAGCGACATGCTCATGATCCCCGACCCGAACACCGCGTTCATCGATCCGTTCATGGCGCACCCGACGCTCGTGCTGATCTGCGACGTGGTCGATCCGCTCACGCGCGAGCCCTACGGCCGCGACCCGCGCCACATCGCGAAGAAGGCCGAGCTGTATCTCAAGCAGACCGGCATCGCGGACACCGCGTTCATGGGCCCAGAGGCCGAGTTCTTCGTGTTCGACAACGCGAAGTTCGGCTCGGGCGCGAACCACGGTTATTACGAGATCGACTCCGTCGAAGCGGCGTGGAACAGCGCGCGCGACGAGGACGGCGGAAACCTCGGATACAAGATCCGGCACAAGGAGGGCTACTTCCCGGTGCCGCCGCACGACACCCAGCAAGACATCCGGACCGAGATGTGTCTCGAGATGGAGAAGATGGGCATCGTGATCGAGACCCAGCACCACGAAGTGGCGACGGCGGGTCAGGCCGAGATCGACATGAAGTTCGACACGCTGACCGTCATGGCCGACAAGCTGATGAAGTACAAGTACGTGGTGAAGAACGTCGCGAAGCGGCACGGCATGACCGCGACGTTCATGCCGAAGCCGCTGTTCAAGGACAACGGCTCGGGCATGCACACGCACCAGTCGCTGTGGAAGGACGGCAAGCCGCTCTTCGCGGGCAATGGCTACGCCGGGCTCTCCGACATCGCGCTCTGGTACATCGGCGGCATCCTGAAGCACTCGCGCGCGCTGGCCGCGTTCACCAACCCGACCACGAACTCGTACAAGCGGCTCGTGCCGGGCTACGAGGCCCCGGTGAACCTCGCTTACTCCTCGCGCAACCGCTCCGCGTCGTGCCGCATCCCGACCTACTCGCAGAGCCCGAAGGCGAAGCGCGTGGAAGTCCGGTACCCGGATCCGGCCTGCAATCCGTACATCGCGTTCGCAGCGATGCTGATGGCGGGCATCGACGGCGTGATCAACAAGATCCACCCCGGCGATCCGCTCGACAAGAACATCTACGCGCTCTCCGCCGAGGAAGCGAAGGGTGTTCCGACCATGCCCGGCTCGCTCGACGAAGCCGTGCGTGAGCTCGAAGCCGATCACGACTTCCTGCTCCAGGGCGGCGTGTTCAGCATGGACCTGATCGAGTCGTGGATCGCCTACAAGCGCGACAACGACATCGACCCCGTCCGCCTGCGCCCGCATCCCCACGAGTTCGAGCTCTACTACGACTGCTGAGCAGTCGCGCTGAAGCTCGGCGCACCCAACAAGAAGGCCCCGCAGCAGGTGATGCTGCGGGGCCTTCGGAGTTGAGAACGACACGACCTTTGAGAGCATGGCCTCGCAAACGCGAAGCTCACACCGCAAAATGGGGAGCGCAGACTCCCGCGAGGCGGCGAAGCTCTTCGCGCGCGGACTTCGCACGGAGTACGCAATACGGTGTTGGGAGCTCCGGTCCGCTTTCGCAGCATCGGCCGGATGGCGCAGGTGTCCGCGCCGCTTCAGCGCACTGCGCTGCGATTGAGGCGGACCCAGTCGACGCCGCCTTCTTCCGTGCGCAGCGGACCCGCGTCTAAGACCAGTGTCGACGAGACGTGCATGTGCACGTACGGCGTTTCCCAGAGCAGGAACGAGTTGTCTTGGGGGGAGAGGCGCTCGAAGCTGTAGCTAGGCATGGGGGCTCCGCAGGTTTCGGATCATGACACGAGGGTGTGTTACTCGGGCGTGCGAAGAGGTCGCGGACGGGCTCACGCGCCGGCAACGGAGCCGCAGCTCGCGCGCTACGCGAGCCCGATCACCTGCTTCATCTCGTACAGGCCCGCGGGCTTCGCGCGCAGCCACGCGGCGGCGCGCACGGCGCCGCGCGCGAAGTGGTCGCGAGTCGCGGCGCGGTGCACGAGCTCGAGGCGCTCGCCGCGACCCACGAACATCACGGTGTGCTCGCCGGGGTTGTCGCCGCCGCGCAGCGTCTGCATCCCGATCGGGCCGCGCGGCCGCGCTCCGGTGTGGCCCTCGCGCGCGAGCACGCGGCCGTGGTCTGCGCCGCGGCCCTGCTCGATCGCGCGCGCCAGCTCGAGCGCGGTGCCGCTCGGGGCGTCGACCTTCGCGGTGTGGTGCAGCTCCACGATCTCGGCGTCGTAGTCGTCGCCGAGCAGGCGCGCAGTCTCGCGCGTCAGGTGCTGCAGCACGTTTACGGCGACGGAGAAGTTCGCGGCGAGAAGGATCGGCGCGCGCCTCGCGAGCGCGTCGATCTCGAGCCGCTCGTCTGCGCTGAAGCCCGTGGTGCCGACGACGCACGGCAGCGCGCGCTCCGCTGCCGCGCGGAGGAGCGCGAGCGTCGCACTCGGAGTCGCGAACGCGATCGCGACGTCGGCGATCCCGAGCGCTGCTGTCAGGTCCGCGCTCAGCTTCACTCCCGGCGCCAGCTCACTCCCGAGCGCGGGATGCGCGGGCGATTCGAGCGCGGCGCCGAGCGCCAGCGAAGCGTCGTCCGCGAGCGCCGCGCGTACCCGTTCTCCCATGCGCCCCATCGCGCCGAGCAAGAGAACCCGACCGCGCGAGCTCACAGCAGGCCGCCGAACTCTTTCATCGCGAGCTCGAGCCGCTTCTTGTTGGGCGCGGTCATCTTCACGAGCGGAAGGCGCAGCTCCTCCTCGAGCTTGCCGCGCATCGCGAGCGCGGCCTTGATCGGGATCGGATTCGTCTCGCAGAAGAGGGAGTCGCACAGGGGAAGCAGCCGGTAGTGCAGCTCGCGCGCGCGCGCGAGATCGCCGCGCCGGAAGGCATGCACCAGCTCGCACATCTCGCGCGGCACGAGGTTCGAGCAGGTCGAGATCACGCCCGCGCCGCCGATCGCGAGCTGCGGCAGGGTCGCCCAGTCGTCGCCCGCGAGCACCGCGAAGTCGCTCGGCACGCGCGCGATCACCTGCGAGATCTGGTGGAGATCGCCGCTGCTCTCCTTCACGCCCACCACGTGCTCGATCTCGGCGAGCCGCGCGATCGTGTCGGGCTGCACGTTCGAGCCCGTGCGGCCCGGCACGTTGTACGCGACGAGCGGGAACTGCGTCGCGTTCGCGACCGCGGCGTAGTGCGCGACGACGCCGTCGGGCGTGGGCTTGTTGTAGTACGGCGAGATCAGCAGCGCGCCGTCGGCGCCCGCCTGCTTCGCGTGCGCGGTGAGCTCGATCGCCTCGGCGGTCGCGTTCGAGCCGGTGCCGGCGATCACGCGCACGCGCCACGCGACGGTGCGCACCACGAGCTCGACCACGCGCTTGTGCTCTTCGTGCGAGAGCGTCGCGGCTTCACCCGTCGAGCCGCACGGCACGACGCCGTCGACGCCCGCCGCGATCTGGTCCTCGACGTGCTTCACCAGCGCGGCTTCGTCCACCGCGCCGCTCTTGAACGGCGTAACGAGTGCCGTGTACACGCCTCGGAACATCGGAATCTCCTAGAGCTCGATCTCGCCGGTGAACACCGTCGCCGCCGGGCCCGTCATGAACACGCTCTTGCCCGGGCCTTCCCACTCGATCGCGAGCGTGCCGCCGCGCAGCTCGATCTCGACGCGGCGACTGGCGATGCCGCGCAGCATCGACGCGACGCCGACCGCGCACGCGCCGCTGCCGCACGCGAGCGTTTCGCCGGTGCCGCGTTCCCAAGTGCGCTGCTTCAGCTTCGTGCGCGAGAGGGGCTGCACGAACTCGACGTTCACGCGATTCGGGAACGCCTCGTGGTGCTCGATCTTCGGACCGAGCGTCGTCACGGGCGCGGTCTCCACGTCGTCGACGAAGAGCACGCAGTGCGGGTTGCCCATCGAGACGCACGTGGCGCGCAGGACCTGCCCTTCCGCGCGCAGCTCGGCGTCGACGAGCGGGCCCGGGCTCGCGGCGTCGCCGAGCTTCGTCGGGATCTTCGCGGGCGCGAGGATCGGCGGGCCCATGTCGACGCGCACGAGGTCGCCATCCCAGCGCGGCGTCACGATGCCGCCGAGCGTCTCGACCGTGACCGCGTCCTTCGTGGTGTGCCCCGCATCGCGCAGGTACTTCAGCACGCAGCGGATGCCATTGCCGCACATCTCCACCTGCGAGCCGTCGGCGTCGTAGATCTCCATGCGCACGTCGGCGTTCTTCGTCGGCTTCAGCACGAGCAGCTGATCGAAGCCGATGCCGAAGCGCCGGTCGCCGAGCTTGCGGACGTGCGGCTCGAACGCGGGCAGCGCCTCGCGCAGGCCGTCGAGCACGACGAGATCGTTGCCGGCGCCATGCATCTTCGTGAATCGCAGCTTCATGGCCTCGCCTCTTCGTTCTGCGCCGGCGGCTCCGGCGCACGCCGCACCGGCGGTCCGTACTTCCCGCACGCGAGCGCGCCGCACACGAGCGCGATCCCTAACAACATGGACGCCGCGCGCCTCACGCCAGTTCCTCCAGCGCCGCGCTCTCGGCCGCGAGCCGCTGGTCCGCCGCCGCGAGCGCCTCGAGCACGCGCGCGCGCGCAGTTCCGCCCGGAAGTGCGCGCTCTTCCAGCGCGCGCTCGAGCGCGAGCAGCTCGCCGCTGCCGGACGGGAACGCGGCGTGGAATTGGCGCAGCTCGTCGCGCGAGAGCGCGCGCAGATCGCGCTTCGCGGCGACGCAGTGCGCGACGACTTTGCCCACCGCCTCGTGCGCCTCGCGGAAAGGCACGCCCTGGCGCACGAGCGCCTCGGCGAGATCCGTCGCGAGCAGCATCGGATCCTGCGCCGCCGCGAGCATCTTGTCCGCGTTGACCCGCAGCGTCGCGAGCGCGCCGGCGGTCACTTCGAGCGAGTCGCCCAGCGTGCGCGCGCTGTCGAAGAGCGGCTCCTTGTCTTCCTGCAGGTCGCGGTTGTAGGTGAGCGGCAGGCCCTTCACGGTCGTCAGCAGCGCGACGAGGTTGCCGACCGCGCGGCCGGCCTTTCCGCGCACCAGCTCCTGCACGTCCGAGTTCTTCTTCTGCGGCATCAGGCTCGAGCCGGTCGAGTACGCATCTGCGAGCTCGACGAAGCCGAACTCCGTCGTCGACCAAAGCACGAGCTCCTCCGACATGCGCGAGAGGTTCACCATCGCGATCGCGGCGGCGGCGAGGAACTCGAGCGCGTGATCGCGCGCGGCGACGGAGTCCATGCTGTTCGCACTCGGGCCATCGAAGCCGAGCTCGCGCGCAGTCATCGCGCGATCGAGCGGCAGCGTGGTGCCCGCGATCGCGCCGGCGCCGAGCGGCGAGCGCGAGATGCGCGCGCGCATGTCGGCGAAGCGCCCGGCATCGCGCGTGAGCAGCTCCTCGTACGCGAGCCAGTGATGCGCGAGGCGCACGGGCTGAGCGCGCTGGAGGTGCGTGTAGCCGGGCAGCACGGTCTCGACGTGCTCGCGCGCGCGCTCGATCAGCACGCCGCGCAGCGAAGCGATGCCGCGCCGAGCCGCGAGCGCGGCGTCGCGCAGGTACAGCGCGAGGTCGGTCGCGACCTGGTCGTTGCGACTGCGCCCCGTGTGCAGCTTGCCCGCGACGGCGCCGAGCTTGTCGCGCAGCCTCGACTCCACGTTCATGTGGATGTCTTCCAGCTTCGCGTCGAAGGGGAACTCGCCGCGCTCGATCTCGCGCAGCACGTCCTCGAGGCCCGCGATCAGCTGCGCCGACTCCGCGGCGGTGACGATGCCGACCGCGCCGAGCATGCGCGCATGCGCGATCGAGCCGCGGATGTCGTAGCGGGCGAGCGCGCGATCGAACGCGATGGACGCGCTGAAGCGCTCCACCGTCGGATCGAGGTCCTGCGAGAATCGCCCGCCCCAAAGCTTCGCCATGGCGACGGAATCTCTGCGATGCGCGGGGGAGTTGCAACGCCCGTAGCCATCGGTGCCAGGCACGGATGGCCACCGGCGATGCGCGGTTGGCCTTTCGTGCCTGGCACCGATGGCTACTCGAGGGGGCGAACTCGTCACTGACTGCGGGCGTCGCTGTGTGTCAGCCTGAATTCGGGGGACGGCGCGGCGTGGCAGCTCGCAGGAATCACGGCGGCAGCAGCCGCGGGGCGCGCTGGTGGGTGCGGCGCACGGCGGCGGTGCTGCTGTTCCTCGCGTCCGCCGCGGCGGGCGGCATCGTCGGGCGCCAGCTGCTCACGCTCGACCGCATCGTGCGCGAGCGCTTCGACGGGAAGCTGTTTCGGGTGCCGTCGCGCGTGATGTCGGCGCCGATCGTGCTGATGCCCGGCCTCGATCCCGGGCTGCTCGACCTGCGCGGCACGCTGGCGCGCCTCGGCTACCGCGAGGCCACGGGCGATTCGCTCCCGCTCGGGCGCTACCGCTGGAGCGAGCGCGAGCTCCGCATCCACCTGCGCGCCTTCGAGCACCCGAGCCGCGCGCAGCCCGCACGCCTCGTCGCGGGCGCGCTCTCGCCGCGCAGCATCGAGTCGATTCGCAACCTCCGGACGAAGCGCGAGCTCACCACGCTCGTGCTCGAGCCCGAGAGCGTCGGCGCGTACTACGGCCCCGACCGCGAGCAGCGCGAGCTGGTGCATCTCGATCAGCTCCCGGAGCAGCTCACCCTCGCGGTCATGGCCGTCGAGGATCAGCGCTTCTACGACCACTTCGGGCTCGATTTCTGGCGCATCGGCGGCGCGATGGCGGCGAACCTGCGAGCGCGCAGCCTCGTGCAGGGCGGCTCGACGCTCACGCAGCAGCTGGTGAAGAACTTCTTCCTCACGCCCGACCGGCGGCTGAAGCGCAAGCTGCAAGAAGCCGCGATGGCCCTGATCGTCGAGTACCGGTACGAGAAGGACGCGATCCTCGAGGCCTATCTCAACGAGATCTACCTCGGGCAGCGAGGTGCGACGCAGATTCACGGGGTCGGCGAGGCGGCGCGCTTCTACTTCGGGAAGCCCGTCGCGGACCTCTCGCTCGCCGAGGCCGCCACGATCGCGGGCCTGATCCAGAGCCCGAATCGCCTCTCGCCGCACCGCTCGCCCGACGCCGCGACCGCGCGTCGCGACCTCGTGCTGCGCTTGATGCTGCGACAGGGGAAGATCACGCAGGAAGCGTTCGCCGAGGCGACCGCCGAGCCGCTGCGCGTCGCCACGATCACGCCGGACCTGCGCGACGCGCGCTTCTTCCTCGACGCGCTGCGCCGCGAGCTGCCCAACTTCTATGGCGAGGAGACGCTCGCGGCCGAGGGCCTGCGCATCTACTCGACGCTCGATCTGCGCCTGCAGCGCACCGCGGCGCGCGTGATCACGGAGGAGCTCGCGCGACTCGAGAAGTCGTCGAAGGCACTCGCTCCTAAGGATGGGCGGCGGCTCGAGGCGTGCCTCGTCGCGCTGCGCCCCGAGACCGGTCAGGTGCTCGCGCTGGTTGGCGGGCGCGACTACACGGCGAGTCAATTCGATCGCTGCACGCAGGCGCGCCGCCCCGCGGGCAGCGTGTTCAAGGCGTTCGTCTACGCCGCCGCGCTCGAGCCGGCGAACGGCACGCCCGCGATCACGCTCGCGAGCACGCTCGATGACTCCGCGCTGATCGTGCCGGTATGGCGCGGCAACTGGGCGCCGCAGAACTTTGATCGCCAGTTCCACGGCACGGTGCCCGTCCGCACCGCATTCGAAAACTCCTACAACGTTGCGGCGGCGCGCCTCGCGCAGCAGCTCGGGATCGAGCGCGTGCGCGAGATGGCGCAGCGCCTCGGCGTGAGCGGCCCGTTGCCGAAGGTGCCGAGCCTCGCGCTCGGCGCCGCCGACGTGACGCCGCTCGAGCTGGCGCGCGCGTACGCGACGTTCGCGAGCGGCGGGATTCGCCCGCGCGTCCGCACGTTCGAGGACGTGATCGACGCCGAGGGCCAGACGCTCGAGCGCCAGCCGCAGTCGTTCGAGCGCGTGCTCGATCCGGGCACCGCGTACTTGATGACGAGCCTGCTACAGGGCGTCGTCGATCGCGGAACGGCGGCGGGCATTCGGAGTGCGGGCGTCACGGGCCCGATCGCGGGCAAGACCGGCACGAGCAACGACGAACGCGACGCCTGGTTCGCGGGCTACACGCCCGAAATGGTGGTCGTGCTGTGGGTCGGCTTCGACGAGCCGCGCTCGCTCGGGCAGGCGTCCGCGCGCATCGCGGTGCCGATCTGGGCCCGCTTCGTGAAAGAGGCGACTGGCGGCGAGGTGGCGGGCGTGTTCCGCGTGCCCGACGACATCGCGGAGATCGAGATCGATCCCGCGAGCGGCGCCGTCGCGCTCGAAGACTGCCCAGCCCGCCGCAGCGAGTTCTTCCTGCGCGGCACCGAGCCGCTCGAGACCTGCCCCGCCTGGCAGGGCGCTCCGCTCGCCGCGAGTGCGCGCGAGGACGAGCCGCGCCCCGAACCCACCCGCGAAACGCCTCCGCCGCGGCGCAGGCGCGCGGACGACGACGCAGGCCTACTCGAGCGCTTCCGCCGCTGGCTCGAGGATTGACGCGCGCGCACTCGCGCGGGGCTACGGTGCTCGGCGATGCAGGCGAAGCACAAGTTCTTCTTCAGCGCGCTCGCAGTCGCGTTCGCTCTCGACGTGGGCTCGAAGCAGCTCGTGATCGACCACCTCGCGCGCTACGAGCTGGCGCCCGTGATCGAGGGCTTCTTCTACCTCACGCACGTTCGCAATCCCGGCGCCGCGTTCAGCATGCTCGCGAACGCGCCCGACTGGTTCCGCACGTACTTCTTTCCCGGCATGACGATCTTCGCGCTCGGGCTCGTGATCTCGATGTTCCGTCAGCTGAAGCCGAACGAGCGCCTCGCCGCATGCGCGCTCGGCCTGCTGCTCGGAGGCGCGTCAGGAAACCTTCTCGATCGCCTCCGCCACGGCGAAGTGGTCGACTTCTTGCACGTCGTGCTGTGGGGTGGGCGCTCTTGGCCCGATTTCAACTTCGCCGATTCGTTCATCGTGATCGGCGTGGGCCTGTTGATCTTCGAGATGTTCGCGTCCGAGGGCGAAACGCTCGAGAGCGATCGCCCCGCGGGCGCGGCGTAGCGAGCAGCGCTTCGCCGCGCGGAGTGGGACCGTGGCTTCGAAGTCGGCGGCGGCGCGGTGGCGGCGATCGGGCATCCGCCGTGAAACGCGCGCTCGCGGCGTTTCGCGGCGAGCTCGCGATTCCATAATAACTTTCGCGCAGTTTTTTTCGTCGGAGCCGCACGAGATCGCTTGACACGAATTTCGCGCGCCGGTTAAATGCCGCGCGTTGCAGAGCTGAAGCAAGCGGCGCGGTTCCCCTCCACGTTCAGCCATCACCGGCGACGAACTCCCCACTTGCACGGCGGCGCGCGTTCACAGCGAGGACGTCCTTCATGAAGTTCTTCATCGACACCGCGAGCGTGAAGGAGATCCGCGAAGCCGCGGCGCTCGGCCTGCTCGACGGCGTGACGACGAACCCGAGCCTGCTCTCGAAGGAGAGCGGCGACCCGCTGGAGATCCTGCGCGACATCACCAAGATCGTGGACGGCCCGGTGAGCGCAGAGGTCACGGCGCTCGACTGCGACGGCATGCTCTCCGAGGCGGCGAAGCTGCAGCGCATCGCGCCGAACATCGTGATCAAGGTGCCGATGACGCTCGAAGGGCTGAAGGCGATCCGCCGCCTCTCGGACCAGGGCGTGCAGACGAACTGCACGCTGATCTTCAGCCCGACGCAGGCGCTGATGGCCGCGAAGGCGGGTGCGACGTACGCGTCGCCGTTCGTCGGCCGGCTCGACGACATCTCGCAAGACGGGATGGGCCTGATCCGCTCGATCTGCACGATCTACAGGAACTACGGCTTTGCGACGCAGGTGCTGGTCGCGAGCGTTCGTCATCCGATCCACGTGGTGCAGGCCGCCGAGATCGGCGCGCACGTCGTCACGATGCCGACGAAGGTGATCGAGCAGCTCGTGAAGCACCCGCTCACGAACAGCGGACTCGAACAGTTCCTCGCGGACTGGGAGAAGGTCAAGAACCGGTCCTAGCCCCATCCATCTGGCCCGGTGTCTGGGCCGCAGACCCGACGCGGAGATCCCCCCTTCCATGCGACGGTCGAAGAGCGACTACGTCATTCAGACGGTGGCGAATGCCTTCCGTCTCCTCGAAGAGTTCGGCGGAAGCACCTGTGAGCTCGGCGTAACCGAGCTCTCGGATCGGCTGAAGCTGCACAAGAACAACGTGTTCCGGCTGCTCGCGACGCTGCAGCAGCAGGGCTACGTCGAGCAGTGCGCCGAGACCGAGCAGTATCGGTTGGGCCGCAGCTGCCTCGCGCTCGGCCAGGCGTTCAGTGAGACGCGCTCGCTGCTGCGCTTCGGTCGCCCAGTGCTCGCGCGGCTCGCCGAGGACACGCACGAGTCGGCGCACATCGCCGTGCTCTCGAGCTACGAGGTCGTCCACCTCGATGGCGAGCAGCCGAAGCAGCTCGTCGCCACGTCCCTGCGCACGGGCGAGCGGCTCGCGGCGCATTGCACCGCGCTCGGCAAGGTGCTGCTCGCGTCTCGCAGCGCCGCGGCGCTCGCGCAGCTCGACAAGGAGCGCGTGAAGGCGGGCAAGCTCGTCGCCCACACGCCGGCCACGATCACGGACCGCGACAAGTTCTTCGAGCACCTGCGCGCCGTCGCCTCCCAAGGCTGGGCGCTCGACCTCGAAGAGTGCGCACCGGGCCTCTGCTGCGTCGCCGCGCCAGTGCACGACGCGACGGGCGCCGTCGTCGCCGCGATCTCCGTCTCCGCCCCGGCCTTCCGCGCGAGTGAGGCTCGCATCCACAGCGACGTGATGCCGAACGTGCTCGCAGCCGCGCGAGAGCTCTCCGCGCGCATGGGCTTCGTCGCGACGGCGGCCTGAAGCGCGCGAAACGGCCTCGCGCCCGTCGGCGAGAATCGTTACGCAGCGTCAGACACCCCCGTAACGATTCTTCGCGGTGCGCGTCCGCGCCGCGCCCGAAAGGCCCGTGCATGGACTTCGCTCTCTCCGACGAACAGCTCGCCCTCCAGGACACCGCGCGCCGCTTCGCGGAGACCGAGATGAAGCCCCTCGCCGCGGCGCACGACCAGAGCGGCGAGATGCCGATGGGGATCATGCGCAAGGCGTGGGAGCTCGGGCTCTCGCACGTCTACATCCCGGCGGAGTACGGCGGCGTCGGCCTCAGCGCGCTCGACGCCTCGATCGTGGTCGAGGAGCTGTCTTGGGCGTGCGCGGGCATGACCACATCGATCATGGCCAACGATCTCGGCCTCACGCCGATCCTCGTGGCGGGCAGCGACGCGCAGAAGCGTGAGTGGCTCGGGCGCTTCACGCAGCGCTTCGAGATGGTCGCGTTCTGCCTCTCGGAGCCCGGTGCCGGCTCCGATGTCGCGGGCCTGGCGCTCACCGCGCGCCGCGACGGCGATCACTACGTGCTGAACGGCACGAAGTGCTGGATCACGAACGGCGGCGTTGCGGACGTGTTCACCGTGTTCGCGCGGCTCGAGGGCTCGAAGCGCCACGACGGCGTGTGCGCATTCGTGATGGAGGCGAAGACGCCGGGGGTCACGGCGGGCAAGAAGGAGGACAAGATGGGGCAGCGTGCGAGCGACACGCGCGTGCTCCACTTCGACGGCGCGCGCGTGCCCGCCGCGAACCGCCTCGGCGAGGAAGGCGAGGGCTTCCGCACCGCGATGAAGACGCTCGACACCACGCGCCCGTCGATCGGCGCGCTCGCGAACGGCATCACGCGGCGCGCACTCGACGAGAGCGTCGCCTACGCCAAGGAGCGCAAAGCGTTCGGCGCCCCGATCGGCGGCTTCCAGGCCGTGCAGTTCTTGCTTGCCGACATGGCGAAGGACCTCGAGGCCGCGCGTCTGCTCACTTACCAGTCCGCCTGGGCGCTCGACCGCGGCGCCCCCGCCTCGAAGCTCAGCTCGTTCGCGAAGTGCTTCGCCACCGACACCGCGATGCGTGCGTCGACGGACGCCGTCCAGGTGTTCGGCGGCAACGGCTACACGAAGGAGTACCCCGTCGAGAAGCTGATGCGCGATGCGAAGCTGATGCAGATCTACGAAGGCACGAACCAGATCCAGCGCGTCGTGATCGCACGCGAGCTGCTGAAGGGCTGAGCCCCGTCATTCCGTGCCTGGCACGGATGGGCCCCCGCGCCCCGCTTTCGGGGCCGTTCCCCCGGGTCAGCGCGCCCTTTCTCGGGCTATGCTCGACTGCCTTCGCCTCCCCCCTTTCTGACCTGAGGTCATTGCTTTGTCGTACGAGACCGAGAAGGCGCTCCGCTACCACGAGGATGGGCGCCCGGGGAAGATCAAAGTCGTCCCCACCAAGGCCACGCGGACCGCGGCCGATCTCTCCCTCGCTTACAGCCCCGGTGTCGCCGCGCCGGTGCTCGAGATCGCGAAGAACCCCGACGACGCCTACCGCTACACCGCGCGCGCCAATCTGGTCGCGGTCATCTCCAACGGCACCGCGATCCTCGGCCTCGGGAATCTCGGCGCCCTCGCCAGCAAGCCCGTGATGGAAGGCAAGGGCGTGCTCTTCAAGCGCTTCGCCGACATCGACGTGTTCGACATCGAGGTCGACTCGCTCGATACCGACGAGATCGTGCGCTTCTGCCAGATGATCGCGCCGACCTTCGGCGGCATAAACCTCGAAGACATCCGCGCGCCCGAGTGCTTCGAGATCGAGCGCCGCCTCGTCGAGACGCTAGACATTCCCGTCTTCCACGACGACCAGCACGGCACCGCGATCATCTCGGGCGCCGCGCTGCTGAACGCGGCGCTGCTCACGAAGCGCAAGCTCGAAGACATGCGCGTCGTGTTCTCTGGCGCCGGCGCCTCCGGCATCGCGTGCGCGAAGCTCTACAGGGATCTCGGCGTGCGCGGCGAGAACATCCTGCTGCTCGATACGAAGGGCGTGATCTACAAGGGCCGCAAGGACGGCATGACCCCGCAGAAGGAAGAGTTCGCGGCGGAGACGAACAAGCGCACGCTCGCCGACGCGCTCGACGGCGCAGACGTGTTCGTCGGCCTCTCCCAGGCGGGCCTCGTGACGCAGGACATGGTGAAGAAGATGGCGCCGGAGCCGATCGTGTTCGCGATGGCGAACCCGGATCCGGAGATCACGCCGCCGGAAGTGGAAGCTGTCAGGCCCGACGCGATCACGGCGACCGGCCGCAGCGACTACCACAACCAAGTCAACAACGTGCTCGGCTTCCCCTTCATCTTCCGCGGTGCGCTCGACGTGCGCGCGCGCCGCATCAACGAGCCGATGAAGCTCGCCGCGGTGCACGCGCTGGCGGAGCTCGCGCGGCGTGGGGAGGGCGTGCCGGAAGTCGTGCGACGCGCGTATCCGGGCGAAGACCTCGCGTTCGGGCGCAAGTCGATCATCCCGAAGCCGTTCGACCCGCGCGTGCTCACGTATGTGGCGCCGGCCGTCGCGCTCGCAGCGATGGAGAGCGGTGTCGCGCGCAATCCCGTGAACATCCGGGAGTATCGCGAGGGGTTGAACGCGCGCCTCGGCGAGATCTCCGCTCTCTAACAACCCCGCCTGCCCCGGAATCAGCGCGCTGGTTCGCTCGAATGCAGCGGAAGCGCAGGGCGAGGCGCCAGCTCGAAAGAAGAAGCGATGGATGCGCCCCTCGCGAAGTTCAGCCTAGAGAACCCGCTCGCGCCGCCTGCAGCAGCGGCCGCCGACAACAGCTCGCCGCACCCGTCGGCAGCGCTCTACGAGGAGGCGCTCGCGCTCGGCCGCGAGCTCACCGTGCGGCCCTTGCGCGGCGGTGGCCTCGCGCGCGTGCGCGTGCAGCACGCGAAGAACCGCATGACCGTGTTCGAGCGCATCAAGGTGCTCACGAAGAGCGAGCCGAACCTGATGTGGCAGAACTGGGGCCGCGCGCTCGACGGCGCCTCGCTGGTGACGGGCATCCTGCGCATCGGCGAGCGCGACGTCGCGGTCTACGGCCACGACTTCACCCTGCGCGCCGGCTCGATGGACTCCACCAACGGCGCCAAGCTCGCGCGGCTGATCACCATGGCAGCCGAGCGCGGCATCCCGCTGATCGGCATGAACGACTCCGCGGGCGCCTTCGTGCCTGCGGGCGTCGGCGGGCTCGACGGCTACAGCGAGGCCTTCGCCGCGCTGCGCCGCATCTCCGGCATCGTGCCCACGATCAGCTTGATGTTCGGATACAACGCCGGCGGCGGCGCCTATCTGCCGCGCCAAGGCTCGTTCATGATCCAGTGCGCGGACACGTTCATCGGCCTGACCGGCCCGGGCGTGGTGAAGAGCTCCCTCGGCGAGGACATCACCGCCGACGCGCTCGGCGGCCCCGGCGTGCACGCGCTGAACGGCGTGTGCGATCTCGTGACCACCGACGAAGTGGGCTCGCTGCGCACGGCGCTGCGCCTGCTCTCGTACCTACCGAACAACAACCGCGAGGGCGCGCCGTTCTCGCCCACGAGCGATCCGATCGATCGCTTCACGCTCGAAGAGGACATTCTCTTCCGCAAGACGTTCGACTCGCCGGCCGGCATGAACGCGCCGCTCGACGTGACGCTGTTCCTGCAGCAGATCGTCGACCACGGCGAGTACTTCGAGCTGCAGCCGCTGCGCGCGCGCAACATGATCACCGCGTTCGGGCGCATGGGCGGCCACGTGGCCGGCTTCGTCGCGAACAACTCGGCGGTGGGCAGCGGGCAGATCGACGTCGACGCGGCGCGCAAGGCCACCCGCTTCATCCGCTTCTGCAACGTCTACAACATCCCGCTGATCTTCCTCGAGGACGTGTCGGGCTTCACGCCGGGCCGCGAGCAGGAGTCGCGCGGGATCATCCTCGAAGGCCGCCGCTTGCTCGACGCGATCGTCGACGTTCGCGTGCCCTCGATGACGCTGATCATTCGCAACGCGTTCGGCGGCGCGTACGCCGCATACAACTCGCACTTCATCGGCGCCGACGCCGTGTTCGCGATGCCGCACGCGCGCATCGCCGTGATGGGCCCCGGCGGCGGGCGCGAGTTCGTGTTCAAGGACGAGATTCGCGCCCTCGACGACGCGTACCGCAAGGCGCTCGCGAGCGGCGCGTCCGAGGCCGAGGCGAAGCGCACGCGCGACGCGGCGCTGCTGAAGATCAACGAGCGCTACGAGCGCGAGCTGATGAACCCGAAGGAAGCGCTCGCGCTCGGCAGCGTGTCGCGCATCGTGCTGCCCGGCACGACGCGCCGCGTGCTCGGCGAGCACCTCGCCTTCCTGATGCGCACCTACCAGCCGTCGCCGATGGGCGGCGTCCAGCGGGAGTTCGAATAGTGCTGGATCAGAATCTCGTCCGCGGGCGCTTCGATCAGTCGGAGAGCGAGTGGCTGCGCTCGCTTTCGCTCACGCACTTGAAGGTGCTCGTGGTGTGCCGCGGGCCCGTGCGCATGGAAGCGTTCCAGGTCTTCGACCAGATCGGCGTGCGCGAGTACGGAATGCTCCTGTCGGAGAAGGACTCGGTCGTCTACCCGCGCTGCCTCGCGCCTGAGCTGCGCGCGTTCAAGTTCCCGAACAACGTCCACCGCGTTCAGGACTACATGGGCGCGGGCCAGGAGCAGAAGCAGAAGCGCATCCGCGAGATCGTCGCGATCGCGATGGATCACGGATACACGCACATCTTCGCGGGTTACGGCTTCATGGCCGAGGACGCGGAGTTCGTGGAAGCGATCGAGGCGGCCGGCGTCGGCTTCATGGGCCCCGCGTCGAGCGTGCTGAAGCGCGCCGGCGCGAAGGACGAGGCAAAGAAGCTCGCGCGCGGCCTCGGCAACGCGGTGATCCCGGGCATCGACGACGTGTCGGCGCGCGCGCTCGTCGCGAAGGCGAAGAACCGCGCGGGGCTCGAAGCCGCTGCGAAGAAGCACCGCCTCGGGTTCAAGTACGACGCGAAGCAGTCGCTCCACGAGAACGCGGAGCAGTTACTGCAGGCGGGCTACGCGCGGACCGCTGAGCTCGTGACGATCGCGGACTTGCAGGCGCAGGCCGAGGCGCAGTGCGCCGAGATCTGGGCCGAGTTCCCGAAGCACCGCATTCGCTTCAAGTACATCGGCGGCGGCGGCGGCAAAGGCCAGCGCGTGGTCGCGAAGCCCGAAGAAGTGGCGGCGGCCGTGATGGACGTGTGCGCCGAGTCGAAGGTGATCGAGAAGGGCTCGAACCGGAACTTCTTGATCGAGCTCAACATCGAGAAGACGCGCCACAACGAGATTCAGCTGATCGGCAACGGCGAGTGGTGCCTCTCGCTCGGCGGGCGCGACTGCTCGGTGCAGATGCACGAGCAGAAGCTGGTCGAGGTGTCGCTGACCAAGGAGCTGCTCGAGCACGAGCTGAAGAGCGCGAAGGGCGCGACGAAGAAGACGCTGCAGGGCGATCTCGAGTACCTCGCGCGCATGGAGGCCGAGAGCGAGAAGTTCGGCGCCGCGACCGGCCTCAACTCGGTTTCGACCTTCGAGTGCATCATCGAAGGCTTCAATCACTTCTTCATGGAGATGAACACGCGCATCCAGGTGGAGCACGTGGTCACGGAGCTCGCGTACCGGCTCAAGTTCACGAATCCGAAGAAGAAGACCGAGTTCTTCTACGTCGACGAGCTGATCGAGGCGATGGCGCTGCTCGCCGCGCACGGCCCGCGCGTACCGAAGCCCGAGCGCGTCGTCCGCAATCTCTCGGGCCTCGAAGTGCGCATCAACGCGACGAACGCGGCGCTGCAGCCGCACGCGGGCGGCCTGATCAAGATCTGGTCGCCGCCGACGAGCGGCGAGATTCGCTTCGACCAGGGCATCGGCCTGCGCAATCCCGACACGCGCTCGTTCGTCTACTACAACGTCGCGGGCGCGTACGACTCGAACATCGCGCTGCTCCTGTGCGCCGGCGACTCGCGGCGCGAGAACTACGAGCGCATGGCCGAGATTCTGCGCCGCACCGAGCTGCGCGGCGACGACGTGCAGACGAACCTCGAGGTGCACTACGGCCTGATCCAGTGGTTCCTCGGCCGCGGCGTGATGGCCGAGCCGACCACGCGCTTCATGACCTCGTACCTCGGCGCCGTCGGCGCGCTGCGCAAGACCGTCGACGACATCGACCTCGACCTCGCCTTCGATGCGATCGCGAAGAAGTCGGACAAAGAGGCGCGCGCCGCGCTCGACGCGAAGGAGACGCTGCTGAAGCGCCCTCTCGCGCGCTTGTTCGCGAACGCGCACGTGCTCGGCGGCTTCCTCGGACGCTTCGACGGCGAGCTGTGGGCGGTCGAGAACGGTAGGCCGCGCTTCGTCGCGAACCCCGTCCGCTTCCTCGAGGAGCTCTACCACTTCCTCGATCTCGAAGCGCGTGCCGACAAGCCGCCCGCGGAGCAGATCTGGGAGCACGACGCCGAGATCCTCGACGCCGCGCGCGCGTTCTACGCCGAAGTCGAGGCGCGCACCGGCGCCGCGGGCGCCAAGGAGCTCGACGCTCTGTTCGCGGGCAAGCCCAACAAGAAGCTGTGCGGCGGCGACGAAGCGCTCTGGCGCCGCTGCATCGCTTCGCACCGCGGCTTCCAGCTCGGTAGCGAGTTGTTACTGCTCGTGCCGCGCGCCGGCGCGAAGTCCGGGTTCCTCGGCATCACGGTCGACGACCAGCTGCAGCCCGTGTTACCGCCGCAGTTCCTCGACGCGAAGCACGCGGCCGAGCTCGCGCGCGCGCTCGCGCCGCCGCCGGCGGCCGCGAGCGACGAGATCGTCACGCCGATGGGCGGCACGTTCTACGCGCGCGAGGCGCCGCACCTACCGCCGCTCGTCGAAGAGGGCGGGCACTTCGAGGCGGGCCAGCCGCTGTTCGTGATCGAGGTGATGAAGATGTTCAACAAGGTGCTCGCGCCGTTCAGCGGCACCGTGGTGAAGAGCCTGATGGCGGGCAAAGACGGCAGCGTCGTGAAGAAGGGCGAAGCGATCTTCCGCATCGAGCCCGACGAGCGCCGCGAGCCGGAGACGCCCGAAGCCACCGCCGCGCGCCGGCGAGAGGCGACGCTGGCGCTGCTCTAGGGGGCGCCCAAGCCCCAGGGGCGCCCAAGCCCGGGGACGTTCCGCAAGTAAGTAAAGAAAGCCAGCTTTACTTTCTTTCGGAACGTCCCCGCTTCGGACCGCCTCGACGCGCCGCGCCCACTCCCGCACCGTCCGTCACATGCAGCCGACCCCCGTTCTCTTCGACACCGACATCTCCGGCGACGTCGACGACGCCGTCGCGCTCACGCTGCTGCTCTCGGCGCCCGAGCGGCTGCGCGTCGTCGCGATCACCACGGTCTCCGGCGACACGCGCGCCCGCGCTTGGGGTGCGGGGCGTCTGCTCGCAGAGGCGGGCCGCAGCGAGATCGATCTGTGCGCGGGCGTCGCGCAGCCGCTCGTGCGGCGCCGCGAGTATCCGATCGACATGGAGAGCTACGGCGACGGCCCCGCGGTCGCGATCAGCGCGGAGCCCGCGCCAGAGCGCATCGTGCGCGCCGCGCGCGAGGAGCCGGGCCTCGAGCTGGTGTTCGTCGGCCCGCTCACGAACCTCGCCCACGCGCTCGCGCTCGACCCGAAGCTGCCGAAGCGCGTCGCGCGGCTCACGATCATGGGCGGCCACATCCGCCGCGTCGCGATCGGCGAGAAAGTCGTGCCGCCCGGCATCGACTACAACCTGTGCAGCGACCCCGAGTCCGCGGTGATGGTGCTCGGCGCCGGCTTCAACACGCGGCTCGTTACGGCCGACGTGACGCTTCAGGTGTGGATGACCGAGGCGCAGCGTGCCGCGTTCGCCGCCTCGCCGCGCGCGGTGCCGCGCATCCTCGCGCGCCTGATCTCACGCTGGACGCCGCGGCAGATCGAGCTGTTCACGGGAATGGGCGGCACGCTCGCGCCCGACAACGCCGCGTTCCTGCACGATCCGCTGACGGTTCTCTCGCTCGTCGACGAGAGCACGCTCGGCTTCGAGCGCCTGCACATCGTGCCCACGATTCAGCGCGGAGTGCTGCGCACGATCGAAGTGCCGCCCGCGCTAGCGCTCGGCGCCGAGATCGAGTGCGCGATGCGCGTGGATGCGGTGCGCGCGAGGGACGAGATCGTGGCGCGCGTGCTGCGATTGTAGGGACTGAGGCCGCACAGCCGGGCGGCGCGGTCGCACGCGCCGCCCGGCTCGCTAGATCAGCGCCCGCACGATGAGCTCGCAGAGGCTGCAACGAGGGCAGCCCTCTGCGTCGCCGTAATCAGTCCGCTTGTGACGAACGTCTGGGACGCCCGGGATACGCATGAGACGTACTGACCGTGGTTCTTCCACGGAAGCGTCGACCCTGATGGCCCCGCGCAAGGGCAGAGTTGCTCGAGAGGGGGTGCGGTCGAACCGAAGATCTCCGCGCTCGCGAGAGCCGAAAAAGGTGCCGAAGGGGAGGAGCCCCCGGCCACAAGTACTCGCCCATCATGCAGTGCCGCGCCGTAGAGAGCCGCTCGCGGTTCCGCCATCGAAGCCATCGATGACCACACACCCAAGCTCGAATCGAAGATCTCCACAGATGACTTCACCACTGTCCCCTCGAAGCCGCCCGCCACAAGAAGGCGTCCGTCGGGGCGCAGGACGGCCGCGTGGCCCGCGCGCGCATCTGCCATGGATGCTGCAGCCACGAACGAATTGGTGGACGGGTCGAAGAACTCGCTGCTGGACTGCGCCGCCGACTCAGCGAATCCGCTCCCCCCCAACGATCAGCACGCGCCCATCCCCGAGCCGGGTCGCGGTGTGATAGGTCCGGATCGTCGTCATCGGGCCGACAGACATCCACGAATTCGAAACCGGGTCGTAGACTGCCGCAGTATTGGTGCTGACGTAAGGAACGATCCCGCCGGTCACCAGCACGCGGCCGTCTGCGAGCAGGACGCCGAAGCCTCCAGTCTTCGCTTCCGGTGGGGATGCTGCGGGAGAGAATGCTCCGGTCGCGGGATCGAAGATCTCCGCGGAGGCGAGGTAGTTAAAGTTGCTGCTTCGGCCACCAGATATCAGCACGCGTCCGTCGGAAAGGACAACGGCCGTGTGATTCATCCGGGGAACCGACATCGACCCCGTAGATGTGAATCCCTCGACGCTCGGGTCGAAAATCTCGGCGCTTGCTGTGTGCCCTTCCGCATAACCGGACGCAGAGTTCCCACCCGCCAGCAGAATGCGCCCATCCGTGAGAAGCGTGGCTGTGTGATCCCATCGAGGGACCGACATGGAGCCTGCTGAGCTCCACGTGCCCGATGAAGGGTTGAAGATCTCGGCGGAGGCTCTTGCGATCGTCCCGTTGGGCCCGATGTCTCGTCCTCCGGCAACGAACACCCTTCCATCACTGAGCGTGACTGCGACACCGCCGTGCCAGGAGTCCAAGAGGCGCGTCTCGCTCATCGATCCGGTCGACTGCCAGCCTTCGACCGCGCTCGCAGGAACGCCAACCCAGAGGATCGCGCCGGCAATTGAGACCGACGCACTTCGTCGCCAGAAAGAGGCAGAGGTCATAGGTCATAGTCCTTCGTTGTTTGCTTCGAAGCACAGCGCTTCGCGCAGCGCCACCCTATGACGCTCTCAGGTAGAAGTTCGGGTAGTTGTCGGCGGCATCGCGATACAGTCGAAATGGGGCCGCTGTAGAGAGGCGACGACGGGGTGGCGAAGACAGATCGAGTCGCGGGCGCAATTCGCCGGCGACGTTGGGCCGAGGTGTCGGAACTTCTGACGATGGAAGCGGGGCCACTCGCCGCTCAGGGGCGATTCGATGCGATCGAACGGTGGGTCTCGACCATCCCAGAGGAAGTACTCCTCGAGGACCTCGCCTTGTCCTATTGGGGCGGTATCGCCGTTCTCACGCGAGCGCCTGCTCTGGCGAGAGATCGCTTCCGGCGAGCGTTCGATTTGTCGCGAGCACAGCACGACGACCTCGGCGCATGGAGGTCGCTCGCTGCGCTCTGCGAGGCTGAGATCTTCGTCTATCGCGATCTGCAGGGGTTGGACGAAGTGCTCTCGTGGATGACACCCGATCGCGAGCAGGGGCTCGATCGCCTTCCGAGACTCATCCGGGCTCCGATCGTGTGCGGCGTCCTGATGGGCCTCGCATTCCGACAGCCGAATCATCCTCGAATCGAAGATTGGAGAACGCGCGCCGAGAAGCTGGTCGAGGAGGATCCCACCGCGGAGATCAGCGGGCGCCTGGCGTTCGCTCTTGTTACGAACGCGACGTGGCGGGGTGACCTGGCTGGCGCTTCCCTCACGCGCGAACGGTTTCACGCAGCCCGACGAGTTGGCCCATCCTCACCACAGCTTTTGGTGCTGGAGCACTTGGTGGATGCGACGCACTACCTCCACACCGGCGAGATCGCCGCAGGCCACGGAGCCATACACGCGGGGTTGAAGGCGTCAGAGATGAACGCGGTGCACATTTGGGACGGCGTTCTGCGCTGCCATGGTGCGTCGATTGCGTGTAGCGCTGGCGATCTGGCAGGCGCTCGCGCCCATCTCGAAGCGCTGACGCCGTTGCTTGCAACTGCCCTTCCGATCGACGAGAGCTATCGGCGCGGGATGCTCGCCTGGATTCGTTTTCTCGAAGATCAGGGTGCCGGCGTGGTCAGCGACTGTGGTCAGTCGATTCAGTCTGCAGATGTGAAGGGCGTCCCCTACTTCCAGGGCGTGTGCAGGGTCGGCTGCGCGTTGATGTTGCACCACGCAGGCGAGCGCGAAGCCGCGTGGGAAGCGCTCAATCGCGGCGCCGAGTTCGCGCGCGACCTCGGGAATCGTCAACTCGAATGGGCGTCGCTGCTCTTTCGTGCGCACATGCACTATCGCGAGAGGGACGCTCTGAAGGGCGATGCGGCGCTGATCGCGGCAATGCGAATTGGCCACTCCTACCGCTACCGACACTTCTTCATGTGGCCGGGAGAGATCATCCGCGACCTCATCGACAGGTGCTTCTTACTCGACGAAGAAGTCGAAACCGCAGCGGATCTTGCTCGCTTCCATCGCATGCGGCCCCCCTCGCAGTACGCCCGATCGGACCGGTGGCCCTTCGATGTTCGCATCTTCACGTTCGGCCAGCCGCGCATTCAGCTCGCAGACGGACGCGAGATCGCACTGTCGAGCCGCGCGCCACGTCAGGCTGAGTTTCTCGCGTCGCTGATCGAGCGAGGCGGGCGTCCCGTGCGTCTACAAGAGCTGGCGGAAGAGCGAGAGGTTACGAGCCGGGCAACAGCGGCAGCGAAGACCGATGCTCGCCTGAATGCAGTCAAGCAGACGATCCATGGTTTGAGGAAAGTCCTGGGTAAGCATCTCGAGCAGAAGAACGGTGCGGTCCGATTGAACCCTGAGACCGTTTGGGTGGACGCTCTGAGTCTCCGGCAGCTGCAGCGGAGCGCGAGCGATCCGCGGGGCAGCGAGCGCTGGGCCCACCGCTACTACCACGGCACCTTCATGCAAGGCGTTCCAGGGAGCGACACGATCGATCGGCTTCGGACGGACTTCGATCAGCTCATTTCGGCGCGGCTGCGCGCCTCGCGTTAACGCGCCGCCACCGCGCTCTTCTCTTCGCTCTTCGCCCGCGGCGTCACCACCCACGCCACCGCGACACCGAGCAAGTAAAGCGCGATGAGCGGGCCCGCGAGCAGCGTCTGCGTCACGACATCGGGCGTCGGCGTCAGCACGGCCGCAATCACGAACGAGACGAGCACGGCGTACTTGGTCCAGCCGAACAGCTGCCGCGGCGTCACGATTCCGGAAAGCGCGAGGAAGAACACCACGACAGGCATCTCGAAGCACACGCCGAAGGCGAGGATCAGCTGGGTTGTCAGGGAGAACACCTCGCGCATCGCCCACGAAGGGTCGACGAAGTCGGAGCGGAAGCTCGCGAAGAACGAGAACACTTTGGGGAACACGAGCTGGTGCGCGAACAGCGCACCGCCCGCGAAGAGGGCGGTGGAGACGGCGACGAAGGGCAAGGCCGCCTTCTTCTCGGAGGGGTAGAGGCCCGGCGCGATGAAGGCCCAGATCTGCCAGAACACCACCGGCGCCGCGGCTACGAAGCCCACGAGAAGCGCGGTCTTCAGGTACGTGAAGAAGATCTCGGCGGGCGAGATCGCCTGCAGCTTGCCGCCGTCGGGACCGAGCGCGGTGATCGCGGGCTCGAGCAGCGCGCGGAAGATCTCTTCGCTGTAGAACCACGCTGCCGTGGTCGCGAGCACCCACGCGAGCAGGATCTTGCCGATGCGCCCACGCAGCTCCGCGAGGTGCTCGGTCAGCGGCAGCGCCTTGTCGTCCATGTGTTAGGCGCTCGGCCCGTTGCCCTTCTCTGGCGCGGGCGTCGTGAGCGGAGGCGTCGGGACCTCCGTGGTCGTGCTCGCCGGGAGCGGCGCCGCGGCGACTTCGTCTGCCGGGCCGCGCGGCGGCGCGGGCGGCGGCGGCGGCTGATCCGCCTCCATGATCGAGCGGCGCAGATCGTTCGAGGCGCGCCGAAACTCGCCGAGGCTCTTGCCGAGATTGCGCGCGAGCTCGGGCAGCTTGTTGGGCCCGAACACCAGCAGTGCGATCACGAGGATCAGCGCCATTTCGCCGAAGCCGAGGTTGAACACGGCGGCGAAGCTAGCCCCGCCGCTTCGGCGACGAAACCGAGCCTGCGCGCCCGTTGCGCACGGGCTGCACTCGCGCTGCGCAACCTCAAGCGCGCGCGCAACGGGGCCGATGTCGCTGCGATGCGTTTCCGTGCGCACATCGCCACTGCTGCGCTCGCCGCGAGCTTCGCGACCCTCGCGAGCGCGGAGATTTATCGCTGGGTCGACGGCGAGGGTCGGGTGCACTTCACGCAGAACCTCTCGCAGGTGCCCGCGCACGCGCGCGCCGAAGCGGAGCGCACTGCGCGCAGCGAGTCGCCGCGCCGCACGCCGGCGGCGACGGTGGCGAGCGCGCCCGGCGAGTTCGCCGCCTCGCGCACGCGCGGGTTTCGCAGCGGCGCCCAGATCAAGTTCGAGAAGCAAGGCAACGCGATGCTCGTGTACGTGCGCATCAACGACGCGGTCACCGCTCCGTTCCTGGTCGACACGGGCGCGAGCGATGTCGTCGTGCCGGCGCACGTGGCCGACGCCGCAGGCATTCACGTCACCTCCGATACGCCGCGCGAGGTCTACACGACGGCGAACGGCACGATCGAGTCGCCGGTCGTCACGCTGTCGAGCGTCGAAGTGGGCGACGTGCGCGTGGAGAACGTGCGCGGCTCGCTCAGCGACTTGATGAACGTGGGCCTGCTCGGCGGGAGCTTTTTCAACAACTTCACGTTCCAGATCAACCCCGGCGAGAGCGTGATCACGCTCTTCCCGAACGAGCACGTCCGCGCAGGCGGAAACGCCGAGGAGTGGCGCGAGCGCTTCGGTGGCCTGCGCCGCGACCTCGCCGCGCTCGATCGACACCTCTCGAACGGCGTGCTGCTCGACCAAGTGCGCGCTGCAGACCTCGCGCGGCGCCGCGCCGAGATCGCCGCCGAGCTCGAGGCGCTCGAAGACGAGGCGAATCGAGCGGGCGTGCCCGCGGCATGGAGGGAGTGATCGTGATGCGGGCCGTCCTTCTCGCGAGCTTGCTCTGGCTCCTGTACGCCGCGAGCGCCGAGGCAGAGATCTTCCGCTGCAAGGGACCCAACGGCGAAGTGCGCTTCACGAGCGATGCGTCGAAGTGTCCGCACGCAGCGCCGCACGCCGCGAAGGACGGTTCGTTCCAGAAAGTCGAAGCGGCCTCGGCGCCGCTCGCGTCTGCTCGCCCCGGCTCGATCACCGCACCGCGCCGCGCCTCTCCTGCGGCAGCCGCAACGACTGCCGCAGCCGAAGCGAGTTGGCGCAAGAAGAAGAGCGACGCCGTGCAGAGCGTCGCGGACCTCGAGATGGCGCGCGCCCACGCCCTGCAGGCCGTCAAGTGGTGCAACAGGGGCTACGGCGTCAATCGCGAGAACGAACGCACGGGGCTGCGCGAAACCGTCCCGTGCGACCAAGTCGACGAAGAGTTCGCAGAGATCGAGCGACAGCTCACCGCCGCCCGCGACTACCTAACAACCGGCCTCGAAGAAGAATGCCGCACGAGCGGCTGCCTCCCGGGGTGGATCCGGGAGTGAGCCCGGCTGCCGCGAGCGGGTGGGAATGCCAAGCAGGCCTGGCTGGCTGACGCGCCGCAGCGAATGCTGGGACGACCTCGGAGACGAACGATCCTCCAGAGCGGGTCGGCCGAGGCTGCAAGCGAAGCGCGCAGCATTCGCCGGAGTCTTCGGAGGCGAATGCGAAGTAAACAAGGGAAACCGTGAACCTCGTGGTCGCTTCACACCTGCATCTCGGCAGACCTAAGACGTCAGATTTACCCCGTTGAGCCCGATCGTTTGGCCGGTGAGCCAGCTTGCTTCGATCGATGCGAGGAAGACGCACGCGGCGCCGACGTCGTCCGGCGTGCCGAGGCGGCCGACCGGCACCGTCTTCGCGAGCGCCGCCGTCACGTCGCTGCCGCCCGCGTTCGACATCAGGCCGAGCGCGAGCGTGTTCGCGGTGATGCCGGCGCTCGCGTTCTCGAGCGCGATGTGGCGCATGAACGCGATCTGCCCGCCCTTGCCCGCGGCGTAGGCGGAGACGCCCATCGCGAGGCCCGCTTGCCCCGCGCCCGAGGCAATCGTGACGATTCGCCCGAAGCGCCGCTCGCGCATGCCGTCGAGCACGGCGCGAATGCAGTTCATCACGCCGTAGATGTTCACGTCGATGTAGGGGCGCCACGCCTCGGGCTGCGTGGTGCGGAACTGCGCGACGCCGATGCCGTCGGGGATGCCGGCATTGTTCACGAGCGTGTCGATCGCACCGATCTCGCTCGCGACGCGCGCGACGCCAGTTGTTACGGCCTCGAAGCTCGTCACGTCGAACGGCGCTGCGATCGCGCGCGCGCCCGCGGCGCGAATCTCCCCCGCCACCGCCTCGGCGCGCTCGGGGCGCAGATCGTTCACCGCAACCGCTGCGCCCTGCTTCGCGAGAGCGCGTGCGATGCCCGCGCCCTGGTTCTGCCCCGCGCCGGTGACGAGCGCGACGCGCCCCGTGAGCTCGAACATGTGAGAAGCTCCTCGCCTCGAGCGCGCGACGGTGGCACGCGCGCAATGCCGTCGCGAGGAGTTCGCGCATGGAGTCGACTGCGCCCTGGCTCGTGCTCGCGCTCGTCTACGGCGGCACGACGCTGCTCGTGAGCCCGGCGAGCCGCGTGCTCGGCGCGCCCTACGGCCTGCGCGCGGGAATTCTCGGCAACGCGCTGCTCTGGGTTCTGTGCGCCGCGGCGCTCGCGATCGCGCTCGCGTGGCAACAGCTGCCTCTCGCTGCGCTCGGTCTCTCGAACCTCGCTCCGGCCTCGCTCGTTCGAGCGGCGCTGCTCTTCGCGTTGCTGCGCTGGATCGCCGTGCCGCTCAGCCTGCGCGTCGTCTCCGCGCTCGGCCTCGGCGGCTTTGGCGCAGGCATCGAGAGGCTGCTCGCACTTCCGCTCGCCTACCGTGTCTTCGCAGTCATTACGGCGGGCGTCGTCGAAGAGACGCTGTTCCGCGCCGTCGCACTCGCCGAGCTCGCGGAGCTCGGGGCGAGTCCGCTCGTGGCCGCGGTCGTTTCGACGCTCGTGTTCGCGATTCTCCACGGGCCGTTCTGGGGAGCTGGCGCCGTCGTGTCCCTCACGCTCACGAGCGCCGTGCTCACGCTGTTCTTTCTCTGGACGAACGACCTCGCAGCAAACGCGCTCGCACATTCGCTCACCGACGCGAGTGCATTCGTGATCGCACCGCTGCAAGCGGAGCGCGCAGCGAGGCGCAGCCGAGTGAAGTCGACGCGCTAGCGGCGGCGCGGGCGAGCGGGTTCAGCCGCGCAGCTGACGCTGCCGCCAGCCCGCTGTGGTGAGCACGACCGCGATTCCCGCGAGCTCGACGAGCGAGCCGACGCGCAGGCCGAGTACTTCACGAGACGTCGCGATGTCGAAATGATGAAACGACGCGGCGCGCACGACGACGAAGGCGAGGATGGCGAGTGCGCCGGCGACGGCGAGGCGCACCGGAGGGGATGTCCGGCGCGCCGTCCAGAGCGCAGCAATCGCAGCAGCGGCGCCGGCGAGCGCGATGCAGGCGATGAACACGAACTGCACGCCGCGCCGCTCGCCGTACCACCCGCCGCTGCGCGCCGCGATGCGGCCCAGCTCGGTGAGAGCGCTCTGTAGGTCGAGCTGCTTGTTCACGCCGAGCGCCGCGAGCAGCGCGGCGAGCATCTGCCAGATGCGACTCTCGCGCCGCAGCATTTGCGCGCTCAGGAGCGCGGGCCCGATGCGCTGAGCCGCTCCGTAACAACTCCACGCCGCGGCGAAGTAGCCGAGCGTCGCGAGCCAACCCGCGGCGGTGGGGTCGCCGATGCCCGGCGACCAGCTGCCGATCCAGCCCGCGCCGTCACGCGCCATCGCGCTGAGCGCGAATCCGCTCACGCGCGGCGCCCGATCAAGTCCCAGCGGTTGCCGTACAAGTCCTCGAACACCGCCGCCGTTCCGTACGCCTCGTCGTGCGGCGCCACCACGAACTTCACGCCGCGGGCGACGAAAGCGTCGTGATCGCGCCAGAAGTCGTCGGTGTTGAGGAACAAGAACACGCGGCCGCCCGTCTGGTTGCCGATGCGGCTCGCCTGCTCGGGGTTCACCGCGCGCGCCAGTAACAAGTCTGCGCCGCCGGGGCCGGGCGGGCGCATCACCACCCAGCGCTTCTCGCCGCCGAGCGGCGTGTCCTCCACGAGCGCGAAGCCGAGCGCGCGCGAGAACCACGCGATCGCCTCGTCGTAGTCGCGCACCGCCAGCGCGAGCTGCGCGAGCGTGAGCATCTAAGCGGCCTTGCCCGCGCGCCGCAGGATCACACTCGCGAGGTCCGCGCTCGCGTCCTCCTGCACGAAGTGCCCCGCGCCCGCGATGCGATCGAGCGTGGAGCCGGGCACGAGCGAGTGCCAGCGCTCCGCCCAGCTCCACGTGAACACTTCGTCAGCATCGCCGAAGGCGAAGTGCACGGGCCGCGGATAGGCACGCAGCGCATCGAAGCAACGCTGCTGATCGCGTGCGTTTCCCGCCTCGGGCTCGCCGAAAGGGATGCAGAACGGGAAGCGCCGCGCCCCGGCTTTGCTCGCGGCGCCGCTGAACGGCGCGTCGTAGGCACGCGTGAGCGCCGCGAGATCGTGTCCGGGGCGGCGCATCGAGCCCGCGACGATGCGGCCCGTCGGCATGTCGCCGCCGAGCCGCGCGGGATCGGTCGCCGCCGCGCGCCAGCCGCGAATCCCCGGCGAGTACTCGAAGCCCTCGTGGTGCAGCCACGTATTCGCGACGACGAGACGCTCGAAGCGCTCGGGCATGTCGACGGCCTGCCGGAGCCCGATCGGTCCACCCCAGTCTTGGCACACGAGCGTGATGCGCTGCAGATCGAGCGCTTCGATCACGAAGCGCATCATCTCGCAGTGGCGCTCGATCACGTACCAGGTGTCGTCCGTGACCTTGTCGCTCTTGCCGAAGCCGACGAGGTCGGGCGCGACGCAGCGGTAACCCGCCGCCACGAGCCGAGGGATCACGTTGCGATAGAGGTACGACCAGCTCGGCTCGCCGTGCAATAACAACATCACGGGCGCGCCGCGCGGCCCCTCGTCGAGGTGATGCACGCGCAGCCCGCGCCAGTCGAGCCAGTGCGGCGCGAAGGCGTAGCCCGGGAGGTCGCGAAAGCTCGCGTCAGGCGTGCGGACGAAGCTCGGCGTGCTCATCTGCAACCTCCAACTCTCGCATCTACCCGAACGCAGCCCGACAGCGGATCAGCCGCGACGCGCAGCGTCGCCGACTGCATCCGCCGTGCTCTGCGCCCGCGCCATCTCCCGCAACCCGCTCGCGCTCACTCGGGCTAGCGCCCCTTGAACTGCGGCTTGCGCTTCTCCACGAACGCGCGCATCGCCTCGGCGGTGTCCTGCGTGCCGCCGGTGACGGTCTGCGCCATCGCCTCCCAGTGCAAGGACTCGCCCATGCTCATCGTGAGCCCGCTCGTGATCATGCGCTTCGTCATCTGCAGCGCGATCGGCGGCCCGGCGGCGAGCTTCGCGGCCCACTCACCCACGAACTTGTCGAGCTCGGCGTCGGGCACGACGCGGTTTACGATGCCGATCCGCTCCGCTTCCTTCGCGGACACGATCTCCGCGAGCAGCGCCAGCTCCTTCGCCTTGTGAATGCCCACGAGGCGCGGCAGCAGCCACGAACCGCCGAGATCGATCGAGAGGCCGCGCTGCGCGAAGATTTCCGAGAAGCGCGCGCTCTCGCCGGCCACGATCAGGTCGCAGCCGAGCGCGATGTTGAGCCCGGCGCCCACCGCCACGCCGTTCACCTTCGCGATGCACGGCTTCGTGATCTCGTGCAGCGCGAGCCCGATGGAACCGAAGTGATGCATGCGGTCGAGCTGGTGGCGCGGGTCGCTGCCACCCGCCGTCAGGTCCGCGCCGCCGCAGAACGCATCGCCCGCGCCGGTCAGCACCATCACGCGATCCGTCGCGCTCGCGCGCACTTCGCGGAAGGTGGCGAGCAGCTCGTCCCACATCTTCCCGTTGATCGCGTTCTTCTTCTCGGGCCGGTTCAGCGTGACGGTCACGATGCCGTCGTCGCTGCGTTCCACGATGATCGTCTCGAGCTTCATCTCGGTCTCCGTGTGAGGCGTGCGATGATGGCACGACTCGCACGGAGGTTCTCGATGCCCGCCTTCCCCCGTTCCGAAGTCGAAGCCGCCTACAAGAACTTCATCGCAGTCGGCGACTCGGGTGACTGGAGCGCGTGGGCCGATCTGCACAGCGAGGACGGCGTCTGGATCGAGCATCACCTCGGCACGTTTCGAGGGCGCGAGGCAATTCGTGCGGCGATCACACGCGTGATGAAGCCGGTGCCGATGATGACGTTCCCGGTCGCGTGGCACGCGATCGAGGGCAACCGCGTCGTCTACTACCCGTGGCAGGTGATGCCCGATCCGAAGGGCGGCAGCGAGGTCTACCGCTTCGGCTGCGTGACGATCCTCGAGTACGCGGGGAACGGGCTCTTCAGCCTGCAGGAAGATCTCTACAACCCGAAGGAGGGCGAGGAGGTGATGAAGCGCTGGGCCGCGGCGGGCGGGAAGTTCGCGCGGTGAGGCGCACGCAAGCCGTCGCGCTGGCGATCGCCCTAATCACTGCGAGCGCCGAGGCGCGCGAGCTGAGCGCGCGCGAGCAGCTGGCGCGCGAGATCTACGAGCAGCTGATCGAGACCGACACGACGCAGAGCACGGGCTCGACGACGCGCGCGGCCGAGGCGATGGCGAAGCGGCTGCGCGCCGCGGGCGTGCCCGAGCGCGACGTGCACGTGCTCGGGCCAGAGCGCAAAGGCAACCTCGTTGCGCGGCTGCGTGCGCGCGGCGAGCCGAAGCAGAAGCCGCTGCTGCTGCTCGCGCATCTCGACGTCGTGGAAGCGAAGTTCGCGCTGCAGGCCGCGGAGAAGACGAGCATGAACTTCGAGCTCGTCGCGCGCGACAAAGGCGGCCACAGCTCGCGTCCCGCGCCGGGCAACGCGATCTATCGCCTCGCCGCGGCGCTCGGGCGCGTCGACGCGCTCGCGTTCCCTGCGCAGCTGAACGAGGTGACGCGCGCGTACTTCGAGCGCCTCGCGCGCATCGAGAGCGGCGCGAACGCGCGCGCGATGGCCGCGATCGCGAAGAATCCGCGCGACGACGCCGCGGCGAACCAGCTCGCCGCGCATCCGACCTACAACGCGACGCTGCGCACGACGTGCGTCGCGACGCAGATCAGCGGCGGCCATGCACCGAACGCGCTGCCGCAGGAGGCGCGCGCGCTGGTGAACTGCCGCGCGCTACCGGGCCACGAACAGGCGGACGTGGAACGCGCGCTCGTGGCTGCGGTCGCCGATGCGAGCATCGAAGTCACCGCAACCCGCAAGCGCGAGTCGAGTGCGCCCGCGCGCGTCGACGCGAAGTTCCTCGCCACGGTGACGCGCATCTCGAACGCGATGTGGCCCGGCGTGCCTGTCATTCCGACGATGGGCACCGGCGCGACCGACTCCACCTACTTCCGCCTCGCCGGCATCCCTGCGTACGGTGTCTCGGGCCTGTTCGACGACATCGACGACTACCGCGCCCACGGCCGCGACGAGCGCCTCGGCGTCGCGCAGTTCTATGACGGGCTCGAGTTCCTGCGCCGCCTCGTGCACGAGTTGGCCGTGCGCGACTGACACCCGCGGGATTGCGTTACTCCGTGACGAGCAGCTTGGCCGCCGCCAGCGCGAACACGCAGCAGCCCGCGAACGAGATCAGCCAGCCGAGCGCGCCCGCATAGCACCAGCTCATCACCCGCCACCAGCGCTCGGGCGGGATCGCGCCGTGAAGGCGCGTTGGGTGCAGCCACCAGCGCGGCGGTAGCTCGCCTGCGGCGACGAGTACGCGGCGCAGCTCGACGTGGTACCAGAAGCCCGTCGGCAAACCGAGCACGAGGCCCGCGCCGATGAGCCAGAGCGCGGCGACGAGCAGCGACTCGATGCCGGCGAGGCTCCACGCCAGCGCAGCGCCGCCGAGCAGCGCGACGAAGGCGAGCACGAGCAGCGCTTCGAGCATGCGCGGCGTATCGGCTCGCGCGCGCCGCGGCCTAATCTGCGCGCATGCTGACCACAGAGCGCCTCGAGCTTCGCCCCATCGCGCGCGCCGACCACGCGCGCCTGCTCGCGATCTTCCGCGACCCGTACGTGCGCCGATATCTGTGGGACTCGGTGATCTGCACGCCCGCCGAAGTCGAGGACGTGCTCGCGCAGAGCGAAGCCGCCTTTCGCGATCACGGCGTCGGCATCTTCGGCGTCGCCGTTTGCGGCGCGAGCGAGCTGATCGGCTTCGCCGGCGCGCGCCCCACGAAGAACGGCGAGCTCGAGCTGATCTACGGCCTTCTGCCCGAGCACTGGGGCCGCGGCTTCACGGACGAAGCCTCGCGCGCCGTGCTCGCCCTCGCGTTCGAGCGCGGCCACGCGCGCGTCTGGGCGGGCACCGACACCGAGAACAAGGCGAGCGAGCGCGTGATGCAGCGCCTCGGCATGCGCTTCGACCACCGCGTCACGGTGAACGGGCTGCCGCAGATCTACTACGTGCTGGATCGGGAGAGCCGCGTCTAACAACACGACGCCCCGGTGGAGATCACCTCCACCGGGGCGCGTGCAGTGAGAAGCTGCGAGGTGCTGGGCTCAGCGACCGCGTCGATCCAGCCGGCGGTCGATGCGCGCGCCCTTGCGGTCGAGGCGGCGATCGATGTGCTCGCCGCGTCGATCGAGGCGGCGGTCGATGCGGTCGCCCTTGCGGTCGAGGCGCTCGGCGCGCAGCTCGCGGCCGTTCGCTTCGGCGGCGTCAGCGCGTCGATCGAGGCGGCGGTCGATGCGATCGCCCTTGCGATCGAGACGCTCTTCGATGCGATCCCCCTTCTTGTCGAGGTGCTCCTCGATCGCGTCGCCGTGATCGGCGAAGGCGGCACTGGCGAGGAAGAGGCTGGCGAAGGCTGCGGCGGTCAGGTGAAGAGGCTTCACGGTGGGCTCCTGGGTCTCGTTGGGTTGGTTGGGATGGTTTCGAACTCGATGCCTCCTTCAACGCGCCGCCTCGCCGCGGGTTGCGCGGCGTGCGGTTAGAGTTCGCTTTCCGGCGCACGAGCCGGCAAAAGGAAGTGGAGGCGGCGATGGCGTCACGGACTCTCGGAGTTGCCTGCTCGTTGCTGGCGAACGCGGCGATCGCGCATCCGGGCCACGGAGCGAGTCCCGCCGCGAGTTGGCTTCATGGTCTCGAGCCGTCTCATCTCGTTCCCGCACTCCTGCTCGCCGCCAGCGCCCTCGTCTTTGCTTGGAAACGCATCGCCGCTCGTGAGCGCCGCTAGCCCGCTGCGCATCGGCGAGCTCGAGGCGCTCGAGCTGCGCCCGGAGCGCGCCGAGACGTACTTGTTATTGGCGCATGGCGCGGGCGCCGGCATGCGGCACGCGTTCATGGAGGCGATCGCCGCGGCGCTCGCGGAGCGCGGCGTCGCGACGCTGCGCTTTCAGTTCCCGTGGATGCAGCGCGGCGAGAAGCGCATCGACGCGCCGCCGCTGCTGCACGCCGCCGTGCGCGACGCGTTCGCAGAAGCGCAGCGCCGCGCGGGCGCGCTGCCGCTGTTCGCGGGCGGGAAGTCGCTCGGCGGGCGCATGACTTCGCAGGTCGCCGCGAAGGGCGCGCTCGCGACTGCGCGCGGCATCGTGTTCCTCGGCTTCCCGCTGCACCCCGCCGGCAAGCCCGGCACGGAGCGCGCCGCGCATCTGCGCGAAGTCGCGCAGCCGATGCTGTTCGCGCAGGGCACGCGCGACGCGCTCGCCGAGCTCGCGCTGCTGCGCCCCGTCGTGGCGGCGCTCGGCTCGCGCGCGCGGCTGCATCTCGAGGACGACGCGGACCACGCGTTTCACGTGCGCAAGAAGTCGGGGCGCGACGACGGGGCGGTGATCGCGTCGCTCGCGGACGCGGTGCGGAAGTTCACGCGAGAGCTGGAGAGCGAGCGATGAAGTGGGTGTGCGTGTTCTGCGGCGCGCGCGAAGGCGCGAGCGCCGCCTACGCGGAGGCGGCGCGCGCGTTCGGTGCGCTCGTCGCCGCGCGCGGCCTCGGACTCGTGACAGGCGGCGGCGCGCTCGGTCTGATGGGCGTCGTCACCGACGCCGCGCTCGCGGGCGGTGCGAGCGTCGTGGGCGTGATTCCCGCGTCGCTCGTCGACCGCGAAGTCGCGCACGTGCGGCTCACGGAGCGCGTCGTGGTGCGCGACATGTTCGAGCGCAAAGGCGAGATGATGCGCCGCGCCGACGCGTTTCTCGCGCTGCCCGGCGGCATGGGCACGCTCGACGAAATCACCGAGGTGCTCACGTGGACGCAGCTCGGTCTGTTCGCGAAGCCGTGCGGCCTCGTGAACGTGAGCGGCTACTGGGACCCGCTGCTCGCGATGCTCGACCGCGCCGTCGCGCAGGGCTTCCTCTCGCACGAGCACCGCGCGCTCACGCAGGTCGACAGCGACGCCGCGCGCCTTCTCGATCGCTTCGCCGCGTGGCAGCAGCCGTCAGCGTTCGCGGGCTCGCGCACGTGAGTCTCCCGCGCGCGCTGCTCTTCGATCTCGACGACACCATCCTGCGCGAGAGCGCGGGGGACGAGAACTTGTGGGCAGAGCTGTGCGACGCGTACGCGCCTCGCGCCGGCGTCGCGAGCGCAATGCTGCACGCCGCGGTGCTCGCTGCGCGCGATTCGTTCTGGGACGACCCGGTGCGCGAGAAGCGCGGGCGCCTCGCGATGCCGTGGGCGCGCCGCGCCGTCGCCGAGGCCGCGTTCCGCCGCCTCGCGTTGCGCGATCTCGCGCTCGCGCACGCGCTCGGCGACGCCTTCACGCGCACGCGCAGCGAGCGCATGCACTTCTTCCCCGGCGCGCGCGAGGCGCTCGTCGAGCTGCGCGCGCGCGGGCATGCGCTGGCGCTCGTGACGAACGGCGGCGCGGTGTTTCAGCGCGAGAAGATCGTGCGCTTCGAGGTGGCGCCGCTCTTCGACGCGATCTTCGTAGAGGGCGAGCTCGGTTTCGGCAAGCCCGACCCGCGCGTCTTCCAGCGCGCGCTCGCCGCACTGCGCGCCGAGCCGACCGAGGCGCTGATGACCGGCAACGACCTGCGCTCCGACATCTTCGGCGCGAAGCGCGCAGGCATCCCCAGCGTGTGGGTCGACCACGCGCGTGCGGGTGTGCCCGCGAGCGCGCCCGCGCAGCCGGATCGCGTGGTGAGGGCGATCGCGGAGCTGCTCTGACGCGCGGCTAGTAGTGCTCCCCCGCTGCCGGCGTCGGGTACCGATACAGCCCGGTTCGCACCCGGATCCCTAATTCCTCTCCGATCGCGCGCATGGTCTCCGGGCAGAACGCGTAGCCGCGCAGGCGCGCGATGCGACTCTCGTGCTCGTCGATACGCATCACCTGCTCCAGCGCCTCGCGACCGCGGCGCGTGACGAAGCCCAGCGCAACGGGCTCGCCGCCGACGAGCGCGAGCTGCATGCGCGGCGCCTCGTACTGCAACTCCGCGGGCCACTCGGCGTGACCTTGCAGCGCTGCGTGGAACCAGCTCTGGCGCGTGCGGAAGTTGTCGCTGCCGTACTCGAGCCCGCAGCCGACGTTCTCGACCTGGCCGCCGTCCTGCATCAACGCCAGGAGCGCCTCCAGGTCGGCGGCGTTGTAGGCGGCGACGAACGCGTCGACGAGCTCGCGCGAGGTGCGCGGCCTTCGCGGCGGCGCTTCGTCGCGAAGACGCTCGCGCCCGCGATGCAGCGCAGCCTTCACTGCGCCGACGCTGGTGTTCAGAGTGGCCGCAATCTCTTCGAGGCTCAGCTCGAACGCTTCCTTGAGCACGAGCGCTGCACGCTCCTGCGGCGCGAGGCGCTGGAGCAGCGCTGCGCTCGCATCGCGCAGCTCGTCCACGCGAGGCTTTGCGGAGGGCTCAGGCGCTGCGAGCGCCGCCTCGCGCGCTTCGAGCTCGCGCCGCCGGGCCGCGTCGATCCACGAGTTCGAGGCGACCCGTAACAAGTACCCGCGCGGGTTCGCGATCTCGTGATGGATGCTGCCGAGCGTCGCGAACGCGCGCAGCAGCGTGTCCTGCACGAGGTCCTCCGCGTCCCAGAGATTGCCCGTGAGCCGCCGGCAGTAGCCGTGTAGCGCGGGACGCAGCGGCGCAGTGAGGTCGACGTAGCGGTGCCAGGCCGCACGCAGCTCGTCGCGCAGCGCGCCGGGAAGCTCGTCCGCCATCAGCGCATCTCCCCCACGAGCGCCTCGCTCGTCACGGTCGCGACCAGCGCGCCATCGCGCGCGAACAGCTCGCGCGTTCCCACCGCGCGCCCGTCCGAGGCGACGCGCGAGCTCGCGCGCAAGAGGAACCAGCCCTCGGGTCGCAGCGCGCGCTGGAGGCGCACGGCGTGCGTGCGAAAACACAGCGCGGCGTAGTCGAATCGCTCGCCGATGCGGCGCTCGAACTCCCAGTGCGCGTAGTAAGTGGCGAGGAATACGAGCGCTGCCTGCTCGAGGTGGGCAGCGCGCGGCAGCGGCGCGCGCAGCTTCAGCCACGTCACGTGGTCGCTCGATTCACCGCGCGCGCGATCGGGGCGCAGTGCGCTGACGCGCCGGTACTCGACGGCGCCAGCGGCATACGCCTCGGGCCAGCCCTCCTTGCGCGCGTACTCGACCGTGGCCGGCAGCGACTCGGGATCGGGCAGGCCCGAAGGCAACGCCGCGTCCTGATAACTCACGCCACTCGCCGCGGGAGCGAGCCACGCGGTGGCGCGGCACAGCGGGGAGTCGCCAGCAACGCGAACTTCGCTGCACGTTCTCTCGCGGAGCAGGGGCTCGACGCGGAGCGCGAGCGGCTCGTCAGGCGGAAGCGGCGCCAGCCAATCCGCGCGCAGCGAGGCGAGCCGCGCGTTCTCGTCGTGCGCGAGCACCGCCAGCGCGCAGCGCGCGAGGAGGTCGCCGTGCTGCGCTTCGCCGAAGTGATCCTGGAGCGTGGCCTCGAACCCGCCGCCGGAGCGCGGCGCGATGCGGAGCCACTCGCCGAGACGCTCGTTCGGCGCGCCGCTCACTCCCACACCTCGCGCACTTCGTTCACACCGGGGATGAAGCGCAGCCGCCTCGCCCACGCTTCCGCGTCGTCGCGGCTCGCGACTTCGATCAGGTAGGCGCCGCCGAGCTGAGCACACAGCTCCGCCGAGGACTTCGCGCAGTACGAGCCATCGGGCTCGCGCACGACCGAGCGCGCTTCGTCGGCGGGGCGCAGCCGCCAGCTCGCGAGGAAGTGCTTCCCCGCACGCAGCTCGCGCTCGCACGCCTCGTGCGCCGCCATCACGCGGGATTGCTCGGCGCTCGAGAGCGCGGCCCACGCTTCGTCGTCGCTGCTCATCAAGATGACGAACCTCACCGCGCGCCTCCTTGCGAAACGCCCCACGATGACACGACGGACGAGGAGGCCGCGGGGATACGCGCAATTGCGGATGGCCGGGCTGGCCGCGACGCGCGGCGGGGCGGCCTGCTACGCCGCGGGCTTCTTCGCCCAGATGCGCGTGTTCAGGTCCAGCTCGTCGACGATGCTCGTCGCGAACAGCAGCTCGCCCGCCCACTTGCGAATGTCGTCGAGCATGAGCGGCTTGTGAGCGTTGATGGCGAGGAAGTCGCCGGGCAGCGGGATCGCGACGTAGACGCGGCCACCGAGGAAGCCGAGGCGGAGCTTCGAGCCGGTGTTCGCGCCGAATGCGGCGATGCGCTGCATCAAGCTCGGCGAGAGCAGGTAGCGCGCCTCGGTCGGGTCGGTGCTGCGCACGGTGAAGGCGCGCTCGAAGGCGGGGTCTTCGAGCTCGACGAGTTGCATGCCGCTCGCGCCGCTCGCGAGGGACTGGAACGCGCGTCCGAAGGTGCCGAGCGCGCGCTCGGCGGTGTCGGGCAGCACGACGGTTTGGCTGCGGAACGACTTGTTGAAGTCGGCGACGAAGAAGATGCCGTCGAACACGACGCGCGTGCGCGTGCCGTTCTTCGTCTTCTCGACGTGCTTCACATGCAGCTCGCAGAAGCGGAACGCGGTCGCACCGTGTTTGCCGGTGACGAGGTCTTCGCCCGCGTAGCGATTGAAGCTCTCGCCCGCGAACAGGCGGCTCGCGTCGAACTCGGCCTGCGCGATGTGCCCGCGCTGCTTGTAGTCGAAGCTCGGATCCCAGAAGCGCACCACCGGCTCGAGGATCTGGCTGCGCACGAGCGGCGATGCCGTGTCGGGAACCTTCAGCTTGCGCGCGGCCTCGACGACCCACGGAAGCGCAGCGAGCACGATCAGCAGGGCGAACTGCTTCGCGAAGATCGCGAGCGCGAAGCCCGCGACGGAGCCTGCGACTTTCCACGCGGCCGGCACCGCGAGGGCATCGCGCCGCGCCTGCACCTTGCGCCGCTCGTCCTCGATCGCCCGCATGCGCGGCACGATCTGCTCGCGCAGGAACGCGTCGAACTCCTCGGGCGACTTCATCGCGCGGGCTCGCGGCTACTTGCCTTGGTGACCGCGGAATCGTCCCATGACGTCGGGCACCGCGTCGTGGCCCTGCGGCGCTTCGAAGAACTCGCGTGGCTTGTAGCCGAGCACGGCGGCGAACACGTTCGTCGGGAACATCTGACCTGCTGGCCGATTCTCGGACCGACTGATTCTTGAGAGAGAATGGCTTCCGACGGAAAGGAAGCCCCCATGAAGAAGAGTCGGTTTACGGAAGAGCAGATGGTGAAGATTCTGCGCGAGGCGGA
>VGRF01000027.1 GCA_016875395.1 Deltaproteobacteria bacterium
GCGCTTCGGCGCGCTCGCGGCGGCCGGCGCCGCGGCCGCTCGCGGTGCTGCCGCGGGCGCCGCGGCCGTAACGAGTGCCGGGGCCGCGGGGCCGACGCTCTTTGCGAGCCCCGCGAGGTCCGCGGGAATCGCTTCACCTGGCGCGAAGATGAAGCCGATCAAGTCGCCGGGCGCGCACGTCACGTTCTCCGCGATCCAGTGCTTCACCACGCCGGACGCGTCCGCGTCGACCTCGAGCTCGACCTTCTCGGTCTCGAGCCGATAGAGCAGCTTGCCCTTCTCGACGCTCGCGCCGTCCGCCACGTACCACTGCGCGACGACGCCTTCGGACATCGTCATGCCGACTTTCGTGAGGAAGATTTCTGCGGGCATGCAGGCAGTCCTTACTTTGACTTTTCCGCGCGGATCGCCACCGAGGCCAGCGGTGTGCGATCAGAAGCGCGGAGGAAATGAGAGCTCTCGAATCCCTTCGTCAGCCAGCCTTCGCGCGCGGCGCGGCCGAGCACGCGCGGCACGTCGATCACCCACGGGCCATCGCGCTGCACGCGGAGCGTCGCGCGCTGGCCGGGTGCGAGCACGCGCTCACGCTCGCCGTCGAACGCGAGCGCACCGGCTCCGGTGACTTCGACGGGCTCACCGAACGCGATGCGGCGCACGCTGCGCACGCGCACGTCCTGATAGAAGCCGGGTGCGATCGGCGCGTGCACGATGCCGGCGCCCTCGCCGAACTCGAGCAGCAACGCGGCGTCGTCCTCATCGCCGACCGGCGCGACGAGTCCGCCGATCGAGGTGATGCCGACGCCCGCGGGATCCGCACGCGTGAGCAGCGCGAGCACGAGGCGATCCGCGTCGAGCAGCGCGCGCGCGCCCACGAAGCGGTCCTGCGTGAGCACCGCGTCGATCAGCGCGAGATCGGGCTTCTCGCCCGCGATCTCGACGCTCACGGCCTTCGCGCGGCGCGCGGACTCTGCGAGCGGTGCGCGCCCGGTGGCGACGAAACCCGCGGCGGCGCCGGCGAGCGTCGCCTCGACGAAGCGCGGGAACACGTTGTTCGTGCCGGTGGAGACGGGCAGCAGCGGCGCATCGCGCCAACCCGTCGCGAACGCGCGGTTCGTGCCGTCGCCGCCGAGCGTGATCACGGCGCCGCAGCCGGCAGCGCGCAGCGAGATCGCGCCGCGCATGGTGTCGAGCACCGAGCCCGTGCGCGGCGCGGCGACCTCCTGCGCCTCGATCTGGCCCGCGAACTCCGCGAGCGCGTTCGCCGCGAGATCGTGCGTGTCGGGGATGAAGCGGAAGCTGCGCGCGCCCGCCGCGATCGCGCCGACGACGGCGCGCCGCACGATCGCCTGCTTCTCCTGGTTGTCGAACACGGAGGCGCGCGCGACGAGGCGTCTCACGTCCTTGCCGGACGCGGGATTGCAGCAGATGCCGATCGGAGCAGGCACGTGTTCGACTCCGTTCGGCGCGCGCGCTCTTTAGACCGTCTTCCCGATCACGCGCTTGACCTCGGCGACGATCTTCCCGGCGTCGGGCAGATAGTGCTTCTCGAGCGCGGGGCTGAACGGAACCGGCGCGAACGGCGCGCCGAGGCGGCCGACCGGCGCGTCGAGATGATCGAACGCGAGCTCCTGAATCTGCGACGCGATCTCCGCGCCGAAGCCGCCGAAGCGCACGGCCTCGTGCACGACCACCGCGCGGTGCGTCTTCTTCACCGAGCTCACCACGGTCTCGGTGTCGAAGGGCGAGAGAGTGATCGGGTCGATCACCTCCGCGTCGATGCCTTCCTTCGCGAGCTGCTCGGCCGCGTTCAGCGCTTCGTGCCGCATGCGACCCGTCGCGACGATCGTGAAGTTCGAGCCCGGGCGCGCGATGGTCGCCTTGCCGATCGGGATCGAGTACGGCGCCTCGGGCACCTCGCCCATCATCGCGAGCGAGACCTTGTTCATGATCACGATCACGGGGTTGTCGTCGCGCACCGCGGCGATGATCGCGCCCTTCATGTCGTAGGGCGTCGCGGGCATCATCACCTTGAGGCCCGGCAGGTGGACGAGCCAGCTCTCGAGGCTCTGGCTGTGCTGCGCCGCAAAGCTCATGCCGGCGCCGGCGAAGGTGAGCAGCGTGACGGGCAGCTTCGCCTTGCCGCCGAACATGAAGCGCATCTTCGCCATCTGGTTCGCGACTTCGTCCATGCACTCGCCGAGGAAGTCCATGAACATGATGTCGACGATGGGGCGCAGGCCCGTCGCGGCGGCGCCGACGCCGAGGCCGATGATGCCGCTCTCGCTGATCGGCGTATCGATCACGCGCCTCGGCCCGAACTCGGCGAGCAGCCCGCGATAACAACCGAACACCGAGCCCGCGCCCGCGACGTCTTCGCCGGCGATGAACGACTCCGGGAACTCCTGCATCGCCTGGCGCACGCCCTCGGTGATGGCGAGGACGTAGGGAAGCTTGCGCGGGCCCGCCGGCGCCGTGCTCGTTGCTGCTGCTGCCATGGTTTCGACCTCGATTCGTGAATTCAGATTGCGATGCCTGACGACGGATCAGCGGCGAGGCGCAGCCTCGCCCGCTGCATCCGCCCCCGCCGCCCGCGACCGAGGGCCGCGAGGCTCCTCGTACACGCGCAGGGAGGACCAAGTCCGTAACAACTCCACGCCCCTACCTCACGTAGTAGACGTCTTCCGTCAGCTGATCCGGCGTCGGAAACGGGCTCGCTTCGGCGAACGCGATGCCCTCGGCGGCGTCGGTCTTCACGCGCTCGTGCACGGCCTTCGCCTCCTCGCGCGACATCACGCCGAGCGACGCCATGCGCTCCTCGAGCAGCACGATCGGGTCGCGCTTCTTCCAGGCCGCGACCTCTTCGTCCGTGCGATACGCCATGCCCATGCCGCGCACGCCGACGTGGTCGTAGAAGCGATAGGTCTTGAACTCGAGCAGCGTCGGCCCGCCGCCGCTCCGCGCGCGCGCGACGGCTTCCGCCGTCGCCTCGTACACCGCGACCGCGTCCATGCCGTCGGCGATCACGCCGGGCATGCCGTAGCCCGCGGCGCGATCGGCGACGTCCTTGATCGCCTGGTGATTCGCCTGCGAGGTGTACTCGCCGTAGCCGTTGTTCTCGCACACGAACAGCACGGGCAGCTTGTAGAGCGCGGCCATGTTCGCGGCTTCGTGAAAGGCGCCCTCGTTCGAGGCGCCGTCGCCGAAGAACGTGGCCGCGACCTGCTTCGTGCCGCGGTACTTGTTACTGAAGCCTGCACCCACCGCGATCGGCGGACCGGCGCCCACGATGCCGTTCGCGCCCAGCATCCCGACGTCGAGGTTCGAGATGTGCATCGAGCCGCCCTTGCCCTTGCAGTAGCCGGTCGAGCGGCCGAACAGCTCGGCGTACATCGGCTTGAACTCGCCGCCCTTCGCGACGAGGTGCCCGTGCCCGCGGTGCGTGCTCGTGATCTGGTCGTCGTCGTTCAGGTTCACCATCACGCCCGCGGCGACGGCTTCCTGCCCGACGTAGAGATGGAGCGCGCCGGGCACCTTCCCGTTCTCCATCAGCTTGCCGGCCTCTTCTTCGAAGATCCGGATGCGCACCATGCGCAGGTGCATGTCCTTCAGCACTTCGTTCGTGGGCATCTGGGCCACGGGCAGGCTCCTCGGTGTTCGCGGGATTGAACACGTTACACCTGGCCGAAGCGAATTTCGCCCGCCCCCAGGCCGCAAATCGATCTTGTTGCTCGAGCTCCCGAGTCCCACAAACGGCGCTGGTCTCGCCGCGCCTGCGGCGGAGCTGCCGGTTCCCGCAGGAGTGAGCCGCGCGGCGCGCGTGGACGTGACGAAGGCCGCGGACGACTCGACGCGGCGCGCAGAGCTCGCGAGATGCGAATCCCGCTTCAGGGCACCCCCGCTGGCGGCAGCGGCGTCTCGTGCTCGCTGACGCGCAGCGCCACCACGCGCGCGGCCTCTCGCTCGCGCGCAACGCACCACGCACCGATCGATGCAGCGGCTTCGCAGTGCAGGAATGTCACCGTGTGCCACGGCGGCTCGCCGAACGTGGCGAGCGAGTCGTTATGCAGCGACCAGCGCAAACCTGCCACGGCGTCGCGCAGATCGGGCAGCGCACGCGACGCGAACTCGTGCTCGCCCTGCCCCGCTGCGCGCCGCGCGAGCACGATGATTGAAACGCGCGCCGGCTCGCCGCGTGCGCCCGTCTCCTCGACGTCGCGCAGCTCGAAGAAGCGATTGCGCGGCTTGTCCATGAAACGCAGCTCGTCGCGCAGCACCGCATCGCCGGCCGGCGTAGCGAGCTTCGCGACGACACTGCGCATCGCCGCCGCATCCCGGTACGTGAAGGCGGTCGCGACGTCGAAGCCCGCTGCGCCGTGCAGCTCCTCCGTGACGTGGTGGCGCACGTAGCGCAGGAGGCCGCTCATCAGCGGCAGCGCGAGTGGCGCGTGCTGCGTCTCGTAGTGCGCGCGGAACTCGTCGCGCGAGAGGCCGGGCTTGCGCGCGATCAGCGCGAGGGTCTTCACGCGCCCGCGGCCCACCAGGCGCGGATGTAGGCCACGATCTCGTCGGTCTTCGCGCCCATCGTGAAGATCTTAACGACGCCCGCCGCCTCGAGCGCGGCCACGTCCTCCGCAGGAATCACGCCGCCCGCGATCACGAGCTTCTCGCCCGCGCCCTGCTCCCGTAACAAGTGCGCGACGCGCGGCAGGTGCTGCATGTGCGCCGCACTGAGGCTCGAAATGCCGATCACGTCCGCGTCTTCCTGAATGGCGGCGTTCACCACCATTTCGGGCGTCTGCTTGAGCCCCGTGTAGATCACCTCCATGCCCGCATCGCGCAGCGCCTTCGCGATCACCGTGATGCCGATCGTATGAGCATCCAGTCCGAGCTTGGCGAGGAGCACGCGGATTGGGCGGTGGGGGCGGTGCATCGGGGGCTTCATTCTCTTCTGGGTGATCGGGGCACTCGACACTCGATCTTCGCCGTCGAGTTCACCTGGAGCTCGGGCTCGGTTGATCGCTCCGGGAGGTCATCGCAAATTCGTAAGGGATCAGCGGGCTCGCTTGCCGTACCCGCGACGAACCCCCGCGATGCCGGCGGATGCCGCGTTGGGAGTCGACTCGTGACTTGCTCGCATCCTCGCTTCGCGGGCAGAGAGATCGCCACCTCCAGGCTGCGGTCTAAGAAGTCTAAGAAGAGGGGTGAGCGGTGACGATTTGCAGCAGGGCAACTTCGGCAGTTTTCTCAGCAGCGTTCGCGCTCGTCGCGACCTCCGCGGGCGCCTCACCGATTCAGACCCTGACGAATCTCACCAGCGTCACGGTCTTCGAGGCCACGAACACTGTCCACACCATCGACTTCGCGCCGAACGCCCCGGAGTTGTTGGCGAGGCTGCCCGACCCGATTGGAGACACGAGTCGAGACTTCAGCTTCTTCGCCGGTTGACGATCGAAGGCGTCCTGACGCCCGGAGTCCTCGGTGGCGGGATGAACATCACGGGCGTGCGGCTGAACTTCAGCAACGGCGCATCTCCACTGGCGGATTTCGTGTCGAGCTTCCAGGCCGTGTGCGACTTCGGCGGTTGTGTCACCGGCTCCGAATTGTTGGCGGTTGACGGAGACCTCTCCTTCAGCTCCATCCCGCTGCTCGGCGCCACCCTGAACTATCCGACAGATCCGCGGCGAATGCGGCTTACCGTGGGCTGGACCGGGATTTCCGTTGCAGAGCCCGCCTCGTTCGTGCTGGCCGGTCTTGGCCTCGCGGGCCTCGCACTGCGCGGGCGGCGCAAGCAGCGCTGAGCGCGGTTCCACGTCGCGAGCACGCGCGGACGCTCTCACACTCCGCTCGTGAGCGTGTCAGGGGTGTACGTGCCGAACACCTCGCGCAGCGCATCGCAAATCTCGCCCTGCGTCGCGTAGACCTTCACGGCTTCGAGGATCGGCGGCACGAGGTTGCTGCCGTCGATCGCAGCCTCGCGTACCGCTTCGAGCGTCTCGGCGACTTTGCTCGCGTCGCGCTTCGCCTTCACGGCGTGCAGCTTCTCGATCTGGCGGCGCTCCGTCTCTTCGTCGAGGCGGAAGATGTCGATCGCGCGCTTCGCTTCTTCGCGCACGGCGAAGTTCTGGCCGACGAGGACGCGCTCGCCCGTCTCGAGCGCGCGGTTGCGCTCGACTTGCTCGCGCGCGAGCTCTTTCTGGAAGTAGCCGCGCTGGATCGCGGCGAGCGCGCCGCCCATCGCGTCGATCTTCGCGATCTCGGCCATCACGGCGTCTTCGATCTTGCGCGTCATCAGCTCGACCGCGTACGACCCGCCGAGCAGGTCGACCGCGTCGGCCACGCCCGTCTCGTGCGCCACGATGTGCTGGATCGCCGCGCCCACCGCGATCGCGTCCTCGCTCGGCAGCGCGTGGGCCTCGTCGTAGAGCGGGCTCGTCATCGTGGTGGCGCCGCCGCCGAGCGCGCAGGCGAGCATCTGGATCGCGAGGCGCGCGATGTTGTTGAGCGGCTGCTGCAGCGTCATCGACATCGTGCCCGGCGAGCTCATCAGCTTGAGCCGCAGCGACTCGGGCTTCTGCGCGCCGTAGCGCTCCTTCATGATGCGCGCCCAGACCTTTCGGTACGCACGCAGCTTCCCCACGGCCTCCATGAAGTCCATGTCGATGCCGGTAATGAACGAGAAGTACGGCGCGACCTCATCGACGTGGAAGCCGCGCTTCAGGACCGCGTTCAGGTACTCCATCGCGATCGAGAAGCCGAAGGCGAGCTCCTGCACCGGGTTCGCGCGCGCGGCGTAGAGCTGCGCCGAGACGACCGAGATCGGGATCCAGTTCGGGTGATTGCGGATCGTGTACTCGATCACGTCGGTCGAGAGCCGCAGGCCGTGCTCGGGGGGAAAGATGTAGCGCCCGACGCACGTGTACTCGATCAGGATCATGTTCGGCATCTGCAGCGTGAACCTGCGCGGGTCGACTCCGCGCCGCTCGAGCGCCGCGAGGATCAGCGCGAGATTCACCGGCTGCGGACCGTTGCAGACACTTGTTAGGTGCTTCAGCTTCTCGAACGGCAGGTCGAGCGCCGCCTCCATGTCGGCGAGCGTGTCGATCGCGGTGCCCGCGCGGCCCACTTCGCCCGCCGCGAGGGGATGATCGCTGTCGTAGCCGTTCGTGGTGGGCAGGTCGTACTCGATGATCAGCCCCGACAAGCCGCGCTCGAGCATGTACCGCCCGCGCTTCGCCCAGTCGCCGCCGGTCCCGAAACCGGTCACCTGCGCCATCGTCCAGAGCTGGCTGCGATAGCCGTTCGCGTCGGTGCCGCGCGTGAACGGGTACTCGCCGGGGAAGCCGAGATCGCGGGCGTAGTCGAAGCCGATCGCGTCGAGATCGGCGGGCGTCGCGAGGCGGTCCACGGGCCAGTGCATCGCCTGCGTCGTGAACGCCGGCTTGCGCTCGCCCCGCGCGAGCTCGCGCGCGAGCGTGCCCGCCTCCCACGCCGCGCGCTTCGCGCGGATGTCGTCGTTCGCGTCGGCCATGCGCACTCCTTCGCGCGAGCAAGATGCAGCACGCGCGCCCAGATCGCAGCACGCCTCGACTCGCGCGCAGTGCGTGTGCAACATGCCCGCGTGGAAGCACGAGGTGCGGACGCGGACTCGCTCGCGCGGCTGTCGCCGTACCACAAGCGCCTGCTCGCGCTGCTCACCCTCGCGACGGCGATCGAGGGCTTCGACGCCGCGCTGATGATGGTGACGATGCGCGGCGTCGAGCAGACGTTCGGCGCGAGCACGATCGAGGTGTACGACGCGATCTCGTGGCTGAGCTGGGGCGCGATCGCGTCCGGCGTCGTGATCTGGTGGGCGGATCGCGTGGGACGCAAGCCCGCGCTCTTGCTCTCGCTCGCGGCGTACGGCGCGTTCTCGCTCGCGACGGCGCGTGCGGATTCGCTCGCGGCGTTCGCCTGGCTCCAGTGCGGCGGTCGCCTCTTCATGGTCGCGCAGCTCTCACTCGCCTACGTGATGCTGTCCGAGGAGATGCCGCCCGCGCTGCGCGGACGTGCGAACGGACTGCTCGGCACGGCGGCCGGCGTGGGCGCCGCGGTGCCGTTGTTGTTCGCTGGCGTCGACTGGCGCACGACCTACACGATCGGCGCGTTGCCACTGCTGCTCGCGCCGATCTACGCGTTGGCGCTGCGCGAGACCGCGCTGTTCGAGGCGGGCCGGGCGGCGCAAACGCACGCGCGCGACGCGCTGCGCGATCTGCGCGCGTTCACGCGCGGCGGCCTCCTCCCGCGGCTCGCCGCGGTCACTGCGCTCTGGTTCACGCTCAGCTTCTGGTCCGGGGGCGTGCTCGTGGGATTCATCCGCTTCGTCGGCGCCGAACGCGGTTGGGGCGCGGAGATGATCGGCCGCCTGCCGTGGGGAACGATCCCGGCAGGCATCGCGGGCTATCTGCTCGCGGGCTACGCGATGGACCGCCTCGGACGGCGCGCGACGGCGATGCTCTACTTCGCCCTCTCGAGCGCCGCGACGATCCTGTGTTATCAGGCAGAAGGCGCGCTGCCGGTCGCGGCCGCCTACTGCGCGGTGACCGCGCTCGGCGGCGCGTGGACGGTGACGAACACGCTCACCGCCGAGCTGTTCCCGACCGCGCTGCGCGCGACCGCCTCCGGCATCGCGGGCAGCTTGTTAGGGCGCCTCGGCTTCGTGGTGGGCCCGCTCGTCGCCGGCCGCGCGATCGCCGCGTTCGGCGACACCGCGAGCGCAATGTCCGCGCTCGCGCTCGCGAACCTCGCGTGCGTCGCGATCGTCGCGAAGTGGATCCCCGAAACCCGCGGCGCGCGCCTCGCCGACTGACGAGCCCCCTCGCACCCCTCAGCCCATCCCCGCCCCACCCACCCACGCCAGAACGACCTGGAAGTCGAACGCTACTCCCAAGCACGTCGGCCGAGGCCGCAAGCGAAGCGCGCAGCAACGGCGGAGTCTTCGACGCCGTTGCGGAGTCAACGTGGAGGAAGGCGGCGTCCTCGCTGTCCGGGACGCCTCTCGACCCGCGCGCAGCTAGTTGATCCGCGGCGCCTCGGTCGCGGCAGCGGGAGCCGCCGCCGCGCCCGCGAAGATCGCCTCCACCACGTGCTCGCCGGCGCGCAGGAAGCCGCGCACGTCGGCGTGCGCGAGCGCTGCGACCAGCACCTCGTCCATGTGCTCCACGGGGACCAGCTTCAGGCCGCGCGTGATGAGAGCGGGGATCTCCTTGAGGTCCTTCTCGTTCTCTTTCGGAATCACGACGGTCTTGATCCCGCCGCGCAGCGCCGCGATCAGCTTCTCCTTGAGCCCGCCGATCGGCAGCACGCGCCCGCGCAGCGTGATCTCGCCGGTCATCGCGACGCTCGCCTTCACCGGCACGCGCGTCAGCGCCGACGTGATCGCCGTCGCGATCGTGATGCCCGCACTCGGGCCGTCCTTCGGAGTCGCGCCCTCGGGCACGTGGATGTGGATGTCCACCTTCGAGTAGAAGTCCGGCACGAGGCCGAGCTGCTTCCCGCGCGAGCGCACGTACGACATCGCCGCGTTCGCCGACTCCTGCATCACCTCGCCGAGGCGGCCCGTAACGACCAGCTTGCCCGAGCCCGGCGTCACGGAGACTTCGGTCTGCAGCAGCTCTCCGCCCACTTCGGTGTACGCGAGGCCCGTGCACAGGCCCACGCGATCCTCGGTCTCCACCTCGCCGTGGCGGTGCTTGCGCACGCCGAGCAGCTTGCGCACCTGCACGGGCGAGATCTTCTGCTTCTTCGCCTTGTCCTTGCCTTCCTTCGCGACGGCGAGGGCGACCTTGCGGCACAGCGAGGCGAGCTCGCGCTCGAGGCTGCGCACGCCAGACTCGCGCGTGTAGTACCGGATGATCTCGAGAATCGCGGCGTCGTTGATGTCGATGTGCCGCTGTTCGAGGCCGTTCTGCTCGCGCACCTTCGGCACGAGGTAGTCGCGCGCGATCGCGAGCTTCTCGCTCTCGATGTACCCGGGCAGCTGGATGATCTCCATGCGGTCCTGCAGCGGCCGCGGGATCTGGTGCAGCACGTTCGCGGTGCAGATGAACATCACGCGCGAGAGGTCGTAGTCGATGTCGAGGTAGTGGTCGTTGAAGGTGTGATTCTGCTCGGGGTCGAGCACTTCGAGCAGCGCCGACGACGGGTCGCCGCGGAAGTCCATCGACATCTTGTCCACTTCGTCGAGCAGCACGACGGGATTGCCCGAGCCCGCCTTCTTGAGCGACTGGATGATCTTGCCGGGCAGCGCGCCGATGTACGTGCGCCGGTGCCCGCGGATCTCCGCCTCGTCGCGCACGCCGCCGAGGCTGATCCGCACGAAGTCGCGGCCGGTGGCTCGCGCAATCGACTTGCCGAGGGAGGTCTTGCCGACACCGGGCGGGCCCACGAGGCAGAGGATCGGGCCCTTCATCTTCTCGACCAGCGCCCTCACGGCGAGGTACTCGACGATGCGCTCCTTCGGCTTCTCGAGCCCGAAGTGGTCCTCGTCGAGCACGCGCTCCGCATCGCCGATCGAGTGGTTCTCGTCCTTGTACTCGTTCCACGGCAGCGAGAGCATCCAGTCGACGTAGTTGCGGACGACCGTCGCTTCCGCCGCCATCGGCGACATCATCTTCAGCTTCCGGATCTCCTTCTCGGTCCGGTCGCGCGCGTCGTCGGGTATCTTCTTCGCTTTGAGCTGCTCCTCCAGCTCCTGGATCTCGTTCTTGAGGTCGTCCTTCTCGCCGAGCTCCTTCTGGATCGCTCGCATCTGCTCGTTGAGGTAGTACTCCTTCTGCGAGCGCTCCATCTGCTTCTTCACGCGGCCGCGGATGCGCTTCTCGACTTCGAGCACCTCGATCTCGGCCTGCATCAGCGCGAACACTTCTTCGATGCGCTTGCCGGGGTCCGCGAGCTCGAGCAGGCGCTGGCGGTCTTCGAGCTTCGTGTTGAGGTGCGTCGCGATCGTGTCCGCGAGCTTGCCCGGTGCCTGGATCTGGCTGACCGACTGCAGCACCTCCGCGGGGACCTTCTTGTTCAGCTTCACGTAGTTGTCTAAGGTCTGGTGCACGCTGCGCACCAGCGCCTCGATCTCGGGCGTGCGCGGCTCGGTCTCTTCGAGCGCCTCGACGTCGGCCGTGAAGAACGGCTCCTGCTGCACGAAGCGCTTCACGCGCGCGCGCGCGCGGCCCTCGACCAGCACCTTCACGGTTTGGTCGGGCAGCCGTAACAACTGGATGATCGAGCCGAGCGTGCCGACGCGATAGATGTCCTCTTCGCCCGGCTCGTCCTTGCCGGCGGCGCGCTGCGCGGCGAGGAACAGCTCGCGTCCGTTGGCGGCGGCCTCCTCGAGCGCCTTGATCGACTTGGGCCGGCCCACGAACAGCGGCACCACCATCGTCGGGAACACGACGATGTCGCGCAGCGGGAGCAGCGGCATCACGCGCTCGGCCTTCACGGGCGCCGGGGGCGTGCCCTTCGGATCGTCGCTCTTGAAGAAGGACATGCGCTCTCCCCCGCAGCCGCGCTGCCTAAGCGGACTCTGCTTCCCGCTTGTACACGAGCAGCGGCTCCGCGCCCTGCTCGATCACCTCTTCGTTCACCACGCACTCGACCACGTCGTCGCGCGAGGGGATGTCGTACATCACGTCGAGCATCGCGCTCTCGAGGATCGCGCGCAGACCGCGCGCGCCCGACTTGCGCGCGAGCGCTTGCCGCGAGACCGCGCGCAGCGCGCCGTCCGTGAAGCGCAGCCGCACGTCCTCGAGCTCGAACAGCTTCTGATACTGCTTCACCAGCGCGTTCTTCGGGCCGGTGAGGATGTTCACGAGCGCGGCTTCATCGAGCTCGTCGAGCGTCGCGATCACAGGCAGCCGGCCAACGAACTCCGGAATCATCCCGAACTTGAGCAGGTCCTCGGGCTGAATCTCGCGCAACAAGTCGCCAATCTTGCGATCGTTGCGCGACCGCACGTCGGCGCCGAAGCCGATGCCCTTCACGCCGGTGCGGCGCTGGATGATCTCGTCGAGGCCGACGAACGCGCCGCCGCAGATGAACAGGATGTTCGAGGTGTCGACCTGCAGGAACTCCTGCTGCGGGTGCTTGCGCCCGCCTTTCGGCGGCACGCTCGCCATCGTGCCCTCGATGATCTTCAGCAGCGCCTGCTGCACGCCCTCGCCGGAGACATCGCGCGTGATCGACGGGTTCTCGCTCTTGCGCGCGATCTTGTCGATCTCGTCGATGTAGATGATCCCGCGCTGCGCGCGCTCGATGTCGTAGTTCGAGGCCTGCAGCAAGTTGAGGACGATGTTCTCGACGTCCTCGCCGACGTAGCCGGCCTCGGTGAGCGTGGTGGCATCCGCGATCGTGAACGGCACGTCGAGCATCTTCGCGAGGGTCTGCGCGAGCAGCGTCTTGCCGGAGCCGGTGGGGCCGAGCAGCAGGATGTTCGACTTCTGCAGCTCGACGTCGCCGAGGCGGCCCTGATTCTCGATGCGGCGGTAGTGATTGTGGACCGCGACCGCGAGGGCCTTCTTCGCGAACTCCTGCCCGACCACGTAGTCGTCGAGGAAGCTCTTGATCTCCTGCGGCTTCGGAACCTTCGACGTCTCGCGCCGGGCTTCGTCCTGCCCGTACTCCTCGGCGATGATGTCGTTGCACAGCTCGATGCACTCGTCGCAGATGTAGACGGTGGGGCCGGCGATCAGCTTGCGGACTTCGCGCTGGCTCTTTCCGCAGAAGGAGCACGACAGGTTCGCGTTGTCGTCCCGCTTCTTCACGTCTTCGCCGCCCCCCGAATGCCGCGCTGCGCAGGGGTCGCGGCCACGGGCCGCGGCCGATGTGCCGCTACTTGGTCGACGATCCCGTACGTCCGGGCCTCGTCTCCATTCATATAGTAGTCGCGCTCGGTATCGCGGGCGATCTGCTCCACCGCCTGTCCCGTGTGGCTCGAGAGCACTTCGTTCAGGCGATCGCGCAGCTTGAGGATCTCTTTGGCCTGGATGTTGATGTCCGAGGCCTGACCGCGCGCGCCGCCCCACGGCTGGTGAATCATCACGCGCGAGTTCGGCAGCGCGCTGCGCTTGCCATTCGCGCCGGCTGCGAGCAGCACCGCCGCCATCGACGCCGCCTGCCCCACGCAGAACGTCGACACGTCGGGGCGGATGTATTGCATCGTGTCGTAGATCGCGAGACCCGCGCTGATCGCGCCGCCGGGCGAATTCACGTAGAGGTGGATGTCCGCGCTCGGATCCTCGGCTTCGAGGAACAGCAGCTGCGCGATGATCAGGTTCGCGTACTCGTCGTGAATCTGGCCGCTCAGGAAGATGATGCGGTCGCGCAGCAGCCGCGAGTAGATGTCGTACGAGCGCTCACCGCGGTGATCTTGCTCGACGACCATGGGGATCAGCGGCATGCGCGTCGCGGCTCCGGCTCTCGAATGCGCCCGGCTTCACGCGCGAGCGAGACTTGTTAGGAACCGCGCGACCGATCACCCCCGTTCGGCCCCGCTGCGCGGCTTTCGCGCGCAATTTGCGCGCTAAGCGAGCGGCTAGGCCACAGTAGCCAGCGAGAGCACTCGGTCAAGCGCGGCATCGATGCGCAGTCGCCCGCGCAGGTTCTCCAGCATGTCGCGCTCGTCGTACTGCTTGCGCAGGCGATCGGCAGCGAGGCCCTGATCGCGCGCCATCTGCGCGATGCGCTCGTCGAGCTGCGCGTCCGCGATCTCGATCTTCTCGGCGTCGGCGATGGCTTCGAGCAAGAGGCTCTCGCGCACCTCCTTCTCCGCCTCGGGCCGCCACTCCTCGCGCCACTGATCCATGCGCTGGTGCAGCTCCTCGTGCGGCATGAATTGCCCGAGCTGCTGATACGCCATCTCGAGGCGCTGCGAGACGCGGCGCGTCACGAGGCCCGGCGGCACGTCGAACGAGGCGCGCGCGACGAGCGCCTCCATCACGCTGCGCCGCAGCTCTTCCTTCGCGCTGCGCTCCTTGCGCGTCTCGAGGTCGCTGCGCACGCGCGCGCGCAGCGCATCCACCGTGGTCACGCCCTCGTCGCCGAGCGACTTCGCGAACTCGTCCGTGAGCGCCGGCGTCTCGCGCTTCTGGACCTTCTTCACCTGCGCCGCGAACACGGCGCTCTTGCCGGCGAGCTCCTTCGCGCCGTAGTCGGCGGGGAAGGTCACGCGCAGCTCGCGCGCGTCGCCGGCGCGCGCGCCCTTCAGCTGGTCCTCGAAGCCCGGGATGTAGCCGCCGGAGCCGATCTCGATGAACGAGTTCTCGGCGCTGCCGCCCTCGAACGCGACGCCGTCGATCGTTCCCTGATAATCGAGCGTGAGCGTGTGGCCCGTATCCGCGGGGCCGTCGACGTCCGCCAGCGGCGCACGCCGATTGCGCAGCGCCTCGAGCTCTTGCTCCACCTCCGCGTCCTGCACCTCCACGCGCGGCTTCGTGCCCGGGAGCCCGCGCCACTCCGGCAGCTCGATCTTCGGCAGCACCTCGATCGTGGCGGTGTACTTGAACGCGCGATCCTGCGCGGGCGGCTCCGTCTCGATCTCCGGCTCGGCGATCGGCGCGACGCCCGCCTGCGCAATCGCCTCCGGGAACGTCTGATTCACGAGCGTGCGCTCGATCTCTTCGCGCAGCGACGCGCCGTACAGGCTCTCGAGCACCCCGCGCGGCGCCTTGCCCGGGCGGAAGCCCTTCACCGTGACGCTGCGCCCGAGGTCGCGATACGCGTCGTTGAAGGCCTTGCGCACGCGCTCGGCGTCGACCTCGACGGTCAGGATGCGCACGACGGGGCTGGATTCGACCGCGGAGACGGAGACGCTCATGGATCCTCTCGAGAGATTGCTGGTGCCGGGGACAGGACTCGAACCTGCACGTCCAATGGACAGAGGCTTCTAAGACCTCTGCGTCTGCCAGTTCCGCCACCCCGGCGCGGGGAGGCGAGCGAAGGTAACCGCTTCTCCGGGATTTCGAGCCGTGCGCTTTTGTCTTGTTTGCGTCGCAAAGCGCTCCGAAGACTTCGCGCTTTGCTGCGCGCTTCGCTTGCGGCCTCGGCCGACACGCTTGGGAGGAGCGTTCGACTTCGAGGTCGCTCTGCCATCGCGGCCGTACGTCAATGCACCGAGGTCTGCAGATTGCTCCAAGAGTTCGGGGCGCGGCGCTTGAAGGCGCATGCGCGGGGCGCTCTCGCCCTATCTCTAGATGGGGCATGATCGCGGCATGAAGGTCGGGGTTTTGCAGTTCTTTTCTTGGCCGGATCGGAAGGTGCCGCTGCCGGCGGTGTATCAGCGGGCGCTGGCGCGCGTGGATGTCATGGAGCGCGGCGGGTACGACGCGATCTGGCTCGCGGAGCACCACTTCACGGGGTACAGCGTGTGCCCCTCGGTGCACGTGATGGCGACGCACATCGCGGCGCGCACGCAGCGGCTGCGCATCGGCACCGCGGTCACGCTCGCGGCGCTCTATCACCCGCTGCGCATCGCGGAGGAAGTCGCGCTGCTCGACGTGCTCTCGGGTGGGCGCGTGAATTGGGGCGCGGGGCGCGGCTTCGACGCGACGGAGTTCGCGAACTTCGGCGTCGCGACGGAAGAGAGCGGCCCGCGCTTTCGCGAGGCCGTCGAGGTCGTGCTCGCGGCGTGGAAGAGCGAGCGGCTCACGTTCTCAGGGAAGTACCACCAGTTCGCGAACCTCGAGGTGCTGCCGAAGCCGCTGCAGCAGCCGCTGCCCGCGTGGATCGGCGCGACTTCGGCGGATCCGATCCTCTGGGCCGCGAGCCGCGGGCTCTCGATCCTGATGGATCCGCACTCGACGCACGGGCAGATCGCGCGCAAGCGAGAGCTCTACCGCGAGAAGCTCGAAGCCAGCGGCTTCTCGATCGCGGGGCGCGATCTCCCGATGGCGCGCCTCGTCGCGATCGCCGACAGCGACGCGGAAGCCGAAGCCGTCGCACGCCGCGGAGCCGCCTGGACCACGGGCTCCTACGTCAAGGCGAAGACGATGAACGCCTTCCGCAGCGACGGCGCCGAGCTCGATCCCACCGAGCACTACCTGAACGACGTCATCGTCCACGGCAGCCCCGACAAAGTCGTCGACCAGCTGCAACGGCTACAGAGCGAGATGTTCCTCGACTACCTGATGCTCGCCCCACTCAGCGAGCGCACCTTCCAGCTCTTCACCGACAAGGTGCTGCCCCGAATCCAATAACAAGCACCGCACGCCCGAGTGCATCGACGCGCCGAGGCCACGCAGGAGCGACCTCGAAGTCGAGCCAACGCTCGAGCAGGTCGGCCGAGGCCGCAAGCGAAGCGCGCAGCAGCGGCCGAGTCTTCGAGGCCGATGCGAAGTCAACCAGGAAAGATCGATTCGTCCTACGCCGCCTACGGCGGCGTGGGACGAATCGGCGCGAAGCCAATCAGGGCATCCAACTGCGCCCCGGTCCCCAGCCCATGCATCGGCAGAGCCGATGCGAAGCGGCCCACGTCGTCGTGCAGCGCCATGTAGTTGAGCACGATCGACTCGGCGAGCAGCTGCACGTTGTTGCTGATGCGCGACGCGTTCGTCTCGACGTCGCCGCTCGGGCGATAGTGGCCGATCTGGCGGCCGGGCCGCGTGAGCGCATCGCTCGCGCTCGAGGAAGGAGATCGCGCGCCCGACTTCGAAGCGCGCAGCGTCGTCGGCGACGCCGAGGTCGCGCTCCACGCAATGCGCGGCAAGGTCGTCCTCGTCGACTTCTGGGCCTCGTGGTGCACGCCGTGCCAGGCCGCGATGCCGCAGCTCGAGAAGATCTCGAAGGAGTTCCCCGCCGACCGCTTCGTCGTGCTCGGCGTGAACGTGGACAAGAAGCTCGAGGACGCGCGCAAGGCGCTCGCCAAGCGCCCGGTCTCTTACCTGAACGCGAGCGACCCGACGGGGATGCTCCCGAAGCGCTTCGGCCTCGAGACGATGCCGACGACGTACCTGATCGACGAGACGGGCGTCGTCCGGCTCGTGCACCGCGGCTACCGCAACGGAGACATGGACGAGATCCGCAAGCACGTCCAGAAACTCCTCGACAAGAAGAAGAGCTTAACATGCACGGCAAGCTCGTGTTGTTAGGGATCCTCGCGATGCTCGCGAGCGCGTGCACGCACGTCGACCCGTGGGAGCGAAATCTCCTCGCGCGGCCCGACATGGCGTGGGAAGTGGACGACGTGACCGCGACGCAAGAGAACCACACCTACTTCGCCAAGGAGGCCGCGATGCCCGGCGGCGGCGTGGGTGGCGGCGGCTGCGGCTGCAACTGAGCGCGAGCGGAGGGGAACGCGATGCGCGAGAGGACGAAGCGACGTGCCCGCACGGTGAGGCGCGCTGAAGAGCGGCGCGCGCTCGGCACGCTGGCGGCGCTCACGAGCAGCGCGCTCGCGCTGCTGCCGGGGCTCGCGGGTGCCCAGACCGACAACGGCTGGGAGCTCGACTACGGCTACTCGATGTACTCGGAGGGCCGCATCGGGGCGAGCAAGATCAGCGCCGGCAGCCGCGACCGCTACGACATCGACACGCACCAAGCGAAGCTCGCCGTGCCGATCGGCTCGCACATCTCGCTCGGCCTCGACGTGATGTACGAGAAGATGACGGGCGCCTCGCCGTGGTTCATCGAGCCGAACCTCGCGGGCGATCCGGTCGTCGTGATGACCGGCGCGAGCATTCAGGACACGCGCACCGACATCCTCGGTTCGGTGAAGTTCATCGGCGAGAAGTCGCGCACGACGCTCGCCGGCGGCACTTCGTTCGAGGACGACTACTCGTCGATCAACTTCAGCTTCGGCCGCGAGAAGGACTTCAACGAAAAGCTCACCACCTTCTCGTGGGGCATCGGCTTCTCGACGGATGACATCGATCCGACCGCGACCTCGTTCGATCCGAACCCGAGGAAGCGCACCAAGAAGACCGGCACGTTCTCGCTCGGCCTCTCGCAGGTGATCGACCGCGCGTCCGTCGCGCAGACTTCGCTCACGCTGCAGTACGCCGACGGCTTCCTCAGCGACCCGTACAAGCTCGTGCACGCGAGCGGCACGAACCTCGCCGACCACCGCCCCGGCACGCGCACGCAGCTCTCGTGGCTCACGCGCTACCGGCGCCACTTCGAGCGCGCGCGCGGCTCGCTCCACGCCGACTACCAGCTGGCGTGGGACACCTTTGGAGTCGTCGGCAACACCCTCGAGCTCGGGTGGTATCAGGACGTGTTCGGCCTGGTCACCGTCGCGCCGTCGGTCCGTTACTACACGCAAAGCGCCGCCGACTTCTATGCGCCCTATTTCGCCGCGGGCTTGCTGCCGAGCGAGAACGCATCGAGCGACTACCGGCTCTCTCCCTACGGCGCGATCTCGTACAAGCTGCGAGCGGATCTGCGTCTCGGCGATCTGCTCAAGGTTGCGAATGCGACGCTCGGCGTGCAGTACGAGCACTATCAGAGCGGCGGCAACTTCCGACTCGGCGGCGTGGGCACCGAGAACCCGGGGCTGGTCGACTTCGACGTTCTTCTCGTGACTTTGCGGACCGGGTTCTAGGTCAGGTGTATTCGAGGCGCCGCGTTTCTCCTCGTGCTTCGCTCGGCTCCGAAGACTCCGCCTCGCTGCGCGCCGCGGCACGCACCGCGCACGTCCCGGCTTGGGCGCTCGCGGCTTGCGGTATCCAGCGAGCCCGCGTTTCGTCGTCAGGAATCAGCTGCTTTTGTCGTGAGGTGCCGCTTCGCTCCTCGACTCCTCTTCGCTTCGTGATCCGGTGATCGGATGCGCGTCTTCTCGTTCAAAGCGATGGGCAGCCCGTGCGAGATTCGCATCTACGGCGACGAGCGCGCGGACGCGATCGCGGCGGCGGCGCAGGCGGAAGTGGTGCGGCTCGAGGCGAAGTACTCGCGCTATCGCGAGGACAGCTTGGCTTCGCGCATCAATCGCAGCGCGGGCGATGCGCGCGGCGTCGAGGTCGATGGCGAAACGGCGCGCCTGCTCGACTATGCGGCGACGGCGTGGCGCGAGAGCGAGGGCCGCTTCGACGTGACGTCGGGGATCCTGCGGCGCGCGTGGAACTTCAAGTCGGGGCGCGTGCCCGAGCAGCGCGAGATCGACGCGCTGCTTCCGCTGATCGGCTGGGATCAGGTCGTATGGCATGCGCCGCGCATCGTGCTCCCGCGCGCGGGCATGGAGATCGACTTCGGCGGCTACGTGAAGGAGTACGCGGCGGACCTCGCGGCTGCGAAGTGCCGCGAGCTCGGCGCTCGCCACGGGCTCGTCGATCTCGGCGGTGACCTCGCCGTGATCGGGCCGCATCCGAGCGGTGTGCCGTGGCGCATCGGAGTGCGCGATCCGCGCGCACCCGAGCGCGCCCTCGCGTTCGTCGCGCTGAGCGGCGGCGGCCTCGCGACGAGCGGCGACTACGAGCGCTGCATCGTCGCGAACGGCACGCGCTACGGGCACGTCCTCGATCCGCGCACCGGCTGGCCCACGCGCGGGCTCGCGTCCGTAACGACTGCGGCGCCTGCGTGCCTCGTCGCCGGCACGCTCACGACGAGCGCGATGCTGCGCGGCGAACGCGGCGGCGCCTGGCTCGACGCGCTCGGCGCGAGCTCGCTCTGGGTGCGCGACGACGGACAACTGGGCGGACGCCTCGCCCCGCGCGCGAGCTCGGCCCCGACGCATTCGCACGCAACGCCCGCGCGCATCTGAGCGCAAGCGAAGCGCGCAGCGAGCCGCAGGCGAGCGAAGTTAAGTGCGGTAGCAGCCGAGCGAAGTTAAGTGCGGTAGCAGCCGAGCGAAGTCACTGCGGCAGCGGTGCGATCAGCTCGGGCGACCAACCACGCTGCTCGATCTCGGGCAACGCGTCGATCGCGTCGATCGCATGTGGAAAGCCCGCGACGACGACATCAAAGCGCTGCGCGCCGTCCCACGTCCAGGCGACGACGCGCGCTCGCGTGCCGGCGATGTCGCCGACCTCTGCGGCGAGCGCCTGCGCGTCCGCCTCGCGCGTGCGCGTCGCGACGAGCAGCGCCCACGTCGCGCGTTTCCCGCGCAGCGCGCCGTGGCGAGCGAGTGCACGCTCGTGAGCCGTGCGCATGCGGATCGAGTCCGCGAGGCGCTCGTCGGCGCTGCGCTCGATTCGCGCTTCGAGCGCCATCACGATGCGGCGCTCGCTCTCCTGCGACTGCCGCTGAGTGAGCAAATGCCCGAGCACCGGCGTGTCCATCAGATACGGCGGCCCCGTCGCGATCTCGGAGCCGCCGCGCTGAAGCAGCATGCCGAGCACCGCCATGCCGCCATCGTCCACGCGTGTGTGCGCCTGCAGCGTGCGCTTCACGAGCGTGGGCCCGACGGCCGCATTCCCGAGGCTCGGCGCGACGCCCGTGACCTCCAGCTCGACGGCGATGAGAACGTCGCCCGCTTGGCCCGCAACGGGCTTGAGGCGCAGGCGCACGCCCACGTCTTGGCGCTCGATGTTCACGCGAGTCGTCAACGGATCGTCCGTGCTTCCCCCGGCGGAGTCGCTTGCCGCAGTCGGAATCGGCACGTTGAAGCCCGCCGAGAGCTCGTGCTCTTCGCCGCTCGTCGTGAGCAGCTGCGGCTGCATCAGCGAGCGCACGCGCACCTCGCCCGCCCGCGCGCGAATCTGCGCGGCTTCGCGCACGTTGACGTTGACGACCCGCCCGTCCGGAGTCGTGACCGGGATCGTGAACAGGCTGCGACGCCGATATCCACCGAAGAACGTCGGGTCGACTCCACCAGGCGGCGCGAGGCCGAAGGGATCACCGATGCCGACACCGAAGACCGTGCGCCTCGGGTTCGACGGATCGGTGGAGGGGAGGAATGCGTCGACCCCGAGCGCGAGGTCGCCCGTCGTCGTCACTTCGGAGATGTGCGCGCGCACGGAGATCGTCGGCGGTGAGACGTCGAGCTGCTCGAGCAAGCGCCGCACCTCGCGCTGCGCCTCGGCGCCTCCGCTCACGAGCAGCGATCGGCTCGGCGCGTCGGCCACGACGGCGGCGCGGCCGAGCTGAAGCGCGGGAGCGCGGCCCGGCGCGCCCGCAGCGGAGCCGCCGCTCGCGATTCCCGTGAGCAGCGTCGCGACCTTCTCGGGGTCCGCGAAGCGCATGCGAAACACCGCGACGTCGCCATCGATTTCGGGTGCGACATCGAGCTCGTCGATGCGCGCGCGCAGCGCGGCGAGCGCCTCGGGCTCCGCGCGCGCGATCAGCGCGTTGGTGCGCTCGTCGAGAAAGAGCTCGGCGCGCGCGCGGCCGGTGAACGGGTCGACGAGTGAGTCCGCGAGCAGCGCCTGCAGCTCCGCGGCACTGCGCCAGCGCGGGCGAAGCACGGCCAGCTCGCGCCGCGACGTCTCGTCGAGGGCGCGCGCGAGCGCGTGCCAGCGCTGCACTGCGGACTCGGGCCCGATCAGGACGACGCCGTTGGTCGGCGCGTGCGCGACCGCCGTGACCGTCGCGCCGGAGAACGTCTGCATCGCGTTCACGATCTGCTCCGCGGTGGCGTCGCGGAAGTGCACGAGCGCCGTGACGAGGCGCGCGCGGTCGCGCGAGAGCGTGCGACCTGCGCGCGGCGCACGGCTGCGCGCGTCGTCGAGCGGCAGCACGAGCCACTCGCCCTGAGCCGCAGGCACCGCCGCGAAGCCTTTGCCCTCGAGCGTCGCGTGCAGAATCTCGAGCGCTTCACTCTTCGTGACGGGCGCCGTGACGATGACGGTCGCCGTGCCCTGGAGGCGGTCGTCGTAGATGAACGTCTCGCCCGTGATGCGCTGTACCTCGTTCACGAGCTGCGCGAGCGGCGCGCCCCGGAGGCGCAGCGTCACGCGCGATTCCTCTCGCGCGAGCCGTGCGAACTCGATCGAAATCAGCGGGCCTTGGCGGGAGAGCTGCGCGGCGGCGCCGGGCGCGCGCTCGATCCGAACCGTGACTGCGCCCGATTCCTCGCTCGCGCTCACACCGCGAATCGCGGTGCCCGCGGCGGGAGGCAGCGCACGCGCCGCTCGCGGCCCGAGCACGGCGCCGGGCAGCTCGAGCACGACGCGACCGGGTGCTTCGACCACGAGCCGCGGCGCCACCGCGCCGTCCACCTGTACGAGTACGTGATCGCCGCGCGGCCCGCGGTCCACCTCGATGGAGCGCACGCGCGCGGGCTCCTCGTCCTGCGCGCGCCCGAGCTGCGGCGCGCCTAACAACAGCGCCGTGAGACCGATGCGCAGCGCACGCGAGCGGATCATGCCCGCAACGTAGCCGCGTGCTCGGTCCGAGAATCGCAACGCGCGGCCAGCCCCCCGGCTTGCGGCCGCGACCTACGGCCCCCGGCGTCCGCCGAGCCAGCTCGGCAGCCACTTCCGCTTCTTCTTCGGCTTCTGCGGCTTCGCGCGCTTCGGGGCGTCCTTCTCGCCGTCGCCGCCGAGCCAGCGCGGCCACGAGTCGGGCCACGGAAACTCCATCTCCGCGAGCGGCTTCTGGTGGAACGCGTAGCGCGCCGAGAGCACGAACTCGTGCGCGCGCAGGTCGAGATCGAGCTCGCCGACCTGGACCGGCGGAACCGGAGTGGACGCGCCGGTGGCGGTGTCACGCGTGTCGCTGACGAAGTCCCACTGCCGTCCGTAGATGAACTCGCTCTCGACTCGGAACGCGGTGCCCCACGAGTCCCACTTCTGCGGGAGCACTTCTTCGAACTCGAAGCCGAAGCCGATCGTCACGCCGTATCCGAGCGAGGAGTCGCCATCGCTCCCGACGACGCGGCGCTGGTTCGCGATGATCTCGCCGGTCGAGTTGTCGCGGCCGAGCGACTGCAGGAAGGTGCCTCCGGCGTAGAACTCCGCTGCATGCGCGGCGGGCGCGAGGCTCGCGGCCGCTAGCAAAGCGCCCGCAAAAGTGGCGAGTCGACGACGCATTCGAGCCCTCCAGCAACACGTGCTCTTCGCTTCGACCGAACGCCGCCTTTGTGAGAGCCGTCACTCATGTCGGCGCGCGGATTTCCGCTGTTATGCGCCATGGCTGCCAGCGATCAATCCGTACACGGCGCTCCGGTGTGGCTCTTCTCCTTCGTCGATCTGGCGTTCCTGCTGCTGATCGCGATGACCCAGTTCCAATCTGGGAAGGAGCTCGCCGTCGAGCTCGGCGAGATCGTGGTTCCGAAGATCAACACCGAGGCCGAGGGCATGCCCTCGTCCGCGAGCATCGCCTGGCAGCTGCGCGTACATCCGACGGGCGACGGCACAGCGAGCCCGTTCGAGCTGATGCATCCGAGCGATCCCGCGTCGACGGCGCGCATCTCCGAGAGCACGCTGCGCGCGAAGCTTGGCGAGCTCGCGAAGCGCGGCGGCGCGCGCCCCGTGCTCGCGCCCGATGCCGATTCGCGCAGCCAAGACTTGCTCACGGCGGTGAGCGCAATCGAGGAGGCATGGCCGCAGCGCCGTCGCGTCACGGTGACGCCGCTCGCGGGCGGCCCGGCGCAGTAGGCGCGCGATGGGCCACCGCCTCCGCCACACCTACGGCCACGGCGCCGCGAAGATCACGCTCGCACCCGCGTTCACGCCGAGCCCTTACGCGCGCGCGCTAACGGCGCGCGGCGACCTCGCCGGCGGCCTCGAGGAGCTGCGCAAGGCGGGCGCCGGCCGCATCGCGGCGCGCCTCGCCCTAGCTGGTGGCGGCGGGCTCGTCGCGGCGCTCGCGCTCGCGTTCGTGCTCTCGCCGTTCTTCGCGCGCCCGCCCGACAGCGGCGAGACGCAGATCGTGATGGCGATGCCGAAGCTCGAGGAGGAAGAGCTGCTGCCGGAGCCCGAGCCGGAACCGGTGGTGCCCGAACCCGAGCCGGAGCCCGAGGTGATCGCGCAGGAAGAGCCCGTGCCGCTGCCGGAGCCCGAGCAGGTCATGCCAGAGCCGGAGCCCGAGCCGGTGAAGGTGGTGAAGAAGCAGCCGCCGCCTCCGCCGCCGATGCCTGCAATGCCCGCGCCCGCTGAGCCGCCCAGGGAGTTCGTGCCGACGCCCGCTCCGGTGCGCGTCGCGCGCGAGCCGGTGAAGCAGCCGCCGAAGGTGGTGAGCATCGACCCGCTCTCGCCCGTGCCCGCGGTTCCGTCCGAGGAGCCCGCGCCGCTGCCGCAGACCACGCGCGTCGCGAAGAACGCGCCGGCCGCGAACCGCCCCGCCCTGCCCGCGCTCGCGGACTTCGCGCCGATCGGCGACCCCGCGCCCACGGGCGCTCCCGCCGCGGTCGCCTCACGCGCGGTGCGCACGAACGTGGTCGCACGCAACAACACGCCCTCGAATCGCCCGGTCGCGTTCGCCGCGGCCGCCAGCGCGGCGCCCCCCGCCGCGTTCGACGAGAGCGCGGTGGCGCCCGCGCTCGCGACGCGCAACGCCGTGAAGCGCCCCACGAGCGCGCCCACGGCGTCGAGCCGCCCGCAGAGCCTCGGCTTCAACGCGGGGACGCCGAGCGCCTCCGCCGCCGACGTGACGCCCCAGGCCGTGGGCCGCACCGAGCGCGCGCTGCCGCAGCGCAGCACGGGCGGCGCGCAGGGCGAGAACCTCGCTGCGGTGCCCCTCGGCTCGCTGGCTGCGTGCGCCACGGACCGCGAGGAGGACGAGCGCAAGATGGCGGTGCTCGGCGCGGTGCGAGGACGCACTGAATGTTCGAGCGCCGCCGGCCGATACCGCTTCGTGGAGACGAAGAATCTCAACGCATTCCTGATGTGGATCGAGCGCGCGCCGAACCGGCCCGCGGTCGACCGCTGCGTCTAGCTTCGCCTCGCACTCGAATGCTTAGGGGGTTGAGCATGTTGTTAGGACGTGTCCGCATCGCCGTCGTTGGCGCGGCTCTTGCCGCGCTCTCGTTCGCGCAGATCGCCAGCGCAGAAGGCAACGCGTGGGACGGCTACCTCGATTACGCCTACGTGTACTCGTCGGCGGACTCTGCGGCGCTGAAGGCGCGGATCGAGCAGTACGGCAAGGAAGCCGGCGTGCCGCTCGACCGGTACATCACCGAGCAGTTCGAGTCGGTCGCGGCCAGCGACGAGCAGGGCCCCGACGACGAGCTGCGCATCCGCCGCCAGGCGATCGGCTACCTGCTGCTCTATCTCGCGAACGCCGATGCCGACCAGCTCGAGAAGAGCGTCGACGCGATCGACGAGCTCAGCGAGCAGCTCGGCCGCAGCGAGAATCACTACTGGTATCACTACATCCACGCGCACGAGGCGCTCGAGCTCGGGCGCGAGCACGACTTCGTCGGCTACGTGCTCGACCTCTGGCAGAAGGTCGTGGTGCCGCTCGAAGAGCCGTATCAGACGATGCAGGCGCTCTCGCTGCACGACTCGCCGGCCGCGGGCTTCGCTGCGTCGCTCCCGTATCTCTACGAGAACGTCGCGCGCCTGATCTTGTTACGCAGCCAGGAGCTCGGCATCGACAGCGGCCTCGACCCGCTCGGCTCGGTGATCCGCATGCTGGCGGACGGCCGCGTCGGCGGTCACCCCGACGTGATCCCGGCGAGCGCATCGTCGAAGGAGTACCTGAGCCGCATTCTCGATCGCCTCGACGGCGCCGAGAGCGACGCCGGCTCGCTCACCTTCACGCTCGCGCTGTTCGAAGCCGCGAAGCACCACGACACCGCGCGCGGCAAGCTCGCGAGCGAGGGCCTCGGCGACGCCACCGTGAAGGCGCTGCAGGTCGCGAGCGCGAGCTATCAGGTCGCGCTCGACCGCGCCGACACGGTGCAGGGCGAGGCGGCGGTGCACACGCGCACGCTGCGCCTGCTCGGCGAGATCTACGCCGCGAAGCAGCGCCTCGGCGTCGACCCCGAGATCAACACCACGTTCACCATCGAAGACGCGATCGACGTCTACAACCGCATGGCCGAGGCGGGCAGCGAGGGCTGGGGCGAGCTCGGCTACACGCAGAAGCCCGAGTACGTGCTCGCGATGCGCACGCTCTGGGAAGAGATCCAGGAGTCGTCGCTCAACATCGCCGACTACTACCTCGCGAAGAGCCAGGAGCTGCCGCACAAGGCCGACGAGCACGCGCGCAACGCCGCGCGCCTCTACACGCGCTACCTGCAGCTGTTCCTCTACTACGCCACGAACGAGGGCAAGGAAGGCGTGCCGGACTCGGCGTACTTCGCCGCGCACGAAGCCGCGCGCGGCGTCGGCGACTCCTACCTCGTGTACGCGAAGCGCCCGACGATCGAGGAGGTCGACCTCGCGATCCGCCAGTACCGCGCGGCGTTGAAGATCTTCCCCTTCGATCGGCAGATCTGGCCGGGCATCACCGCAGCGCTGCAGCGGCAGGGCCGCGAGAGCGAGTACCTGAGCCTCGTGCGCCCCGCGGCGGAAGGCGCGGTGCGCTCGCGCGCGCTCGCGCGCTGGATCGGCAGCAACGAGCCGGAGAGCACGCGCTTGAAGACGCTCGTCGGCGCGTTCTCCGACAGCCTCGTGCTCGTGTACCTCGGCTACGCCGAGGGCAAAGGCATCGACGAGCTGGAGGCCGGCCTCGCGAAGCTCAAGGTGCAGCGCGACGAGGTGAAGTCGCGGCTCATGGGCCTGCAGTCGCAGCTCGCGGGCGGCTCGCAAACCGCGCCCCCGGCGTCGATGGGCGACGATGGCGAAGTCGTGGGCAAGGTCGGCTCGGGCGAGAAGCTCGACGCCGCTCAGCTCGCGCAGCTGAATCGCGAGATCATGGAGACGAGCGCGCTGCTCGAGCGGCTCGACACGCAGATCGAAGCGCGCCGCCGCACGCTGCCGCTCTACAAGTCCACGCTCGAGACCGACGGACTCTCGGGCGACCTGCGCACGCGCCGCGATCACCCGATCCACGCGCTCTTGCGACGCATGTACCACGAGCACGCCGACGTCGACGTGACCGAAGCGGCGTACGAGGAGTAGGCGCATGACGAGCACGCGACATTTCCTCGCGCTCGCGTTCGCGGGCGCCCTCGCCGGCTGCGCCAGCTACGAGCCCGTGCCGCTCGAGGACATCGAGCTCGCGCGCGTGCACAAGCCGCTCGGCGGCGAGACGCTCGCGGAGAAGCACCGCGAGATGCAGCGCACGCGCGACGACATCGTGCGCCACCTGCGCACGCTCGACTCGATGGTCCGGCGCGATGACGACGACGGCATCGTGGTCTTCAAGTCGTTCTTCTACGGCTACATGGACGACCACGTCGAGAAGCTGCTCGCGAAGGACTGGACGAGCCACCACCCCGAGCTCGCCGGCCTCGACGCGAGCATTCGCTTCAATGCGATCGAGGTGCTCGCGAAGCTCGACTCCCCGCACCGTGCGGAGGCGCTGATCGACGACGTGAAGCTCCGCTACCGCGGGCGCGGAAACCTGATGGTCGACTACCCGGCCGGCCGCCGCGTGAACCTGACCAAGGCGCTCGAGCTCGTCGAGGAAGAGTATTGGCGCGACGACGACCCGAACGAGCGCCTCAACGCGGACATGCCGGAAGAGTGAGCGAGCGGCGCTTCGCCGCGCCCAGCGCGGCGAAGTCGAGCGGAGATCGAACCGCAAGCGAAGCGCGCAGCGCGCCAACGGCGAGCGGAGAAACAAAGCTGGCCTCGATGCCACGAGATGAGGAGTGACCCCCATGGCCCCCGAAGCAACCTGGAACGCCGGCTCGATCGCGGCGCTGATCGTCACCGTCATGGCGCTGATCGCCGTTTGGTTCCCGTTCTGGTGGGGGCTGCGCGCCTGCATGCGCGGCTTCGCCGTGACGCGCAAGGTCTCGGCGGGCGAGATCCAGAAGGCCCTCGAGCGCGAGACGCCCGGCGTGAACGAGCCGATCGCGATTCAGGTGCTGCGCGTGCTGCGGGCGTCGCAGAAGGACAATCCCGAGAAGATGCCCATGGCGTTCTTGATCGACGCCTCGCGGCAGTACGTGTCGAACGAATACGAGGCGAACTACGCCAAGCCGGTGACGCTGTACTCGAACATCCTGCCGCCGATCGGGTTCATCGGGACGTTGTTAGGGCTCGTGGTGCTGGTGCTCGCGAAGGACGGCGGCGACGCGATGCTCGAGCTGGTCGGCCTCGCCGGCGCGGTCTCGAAGTCGATCTGCGCGCTGTTCGGGTTCATCGTGCTGGAGTCGCTGAAGATTCGGCTGTACGGGCGGATGCTCGCGGGGCTGGACGAGGCGACGGGCATCGTGTCGCGATCGGCGCAGGCGCCGGCGCGGAAGGCGGAGGCGGCGCTGGCGTAGGTGCTGCATCGGGCGGCGCTTCGCGCGCCCGTTCGCTGCTTGGGTGCGCGGCTCTCGCTTCGCTCGAGCGCGCCCTTCGTGGGTGCTTGGGTGCCGGCGCGCCCGTTCGTAGCGCCGCCGCGCGGTCCGGCGGGGGCTCGGCTGCGCTCGACCGCGTGGGCGCGTCTGGGCGAAGCCGTGCGCTGACCGAGGGTTCTGGTGCGATGCCGATTGCCGTGAGCGCGCCCACGCCCGGGCACTCGCTCCGCGACCCCCGCCTCCCCGCGCGGCTCCTTGCCGTGCGTTTGCTCGGCGCGTGTGGGGGTGGAGAGCGGCGCGGATCGGCGCGCCGTTGAGGCGCGCCTCCCGCGACGCTGCGCGCTTTTCGCGGCGTGGTTTGCGTGCGCGGAACTGGGCGTTTCGTGGGCCATGTTGTGTGCGTGATGGTGCGGAGACTCAGCGCGCGGCTTTGGTGGTGGCTCGATTCGGTCGGGCGTCATCCGCGGTTTTGGTGGCGGCTCGTCAGGAGGCCGTCGCGTGTGCGGCTGCATGGGGTGTGGCTCGAGGTGCCGGCGGATGCGTCGGCGGCGCATCGGCGGGAGGTCTATGCGGAGCGGTACGAGCGCGGGGAAGCGCGCTGTGTGTTGTTGCGGCTGGATGCGGATGACGTGGTGATGGAGGTCGGCGCGGGGGTTGGCTTCGTTTCGACGCTGTGCGCTTTGCGCGTCGGGAGTGAGCGCGTGACTTGTTACGAGGCGAATCCGGCGCTGTTGCCGCGGATTCGGGAGACGTTCGCGGCGAATGGCGTGTCGCCGGCGCTCGTGCATGGCGTGCTCGCGCGGGAGGCGGGGGAAGCGGAGCTGTTCGTGGAGCGCGAGTTCGTGTCGTCGTCGCTGCGCGAGCGAAGCGGCGAGGCTCGCGCGGTGCGCGTGCCGCGGCTCGCGGTGAACGAGGAGCTGCGGCGCGTGCGGCCGACGTGTCTCGTGATCGACATCGAGGGGGGCGAGAGCGAGCTGTTGCCGGCGATCGACTGGACGGGTGTGCGCAAGCTCGTGCTCGAGGTGCATCCGCACGTGATCGGCGAGGCGCGCGTGCGCGAGCTCATCGCGCTGATCGAGGCGGAGGGGTTTCGCGAGGAGCGCGGCGTGTCGAGTACGAGGAAGAAGTTCTTTGCGCGCGCGAGTGTGAGCGCGCGGCGTTAGGTTTCGCGCGATGAGTCTCGACGGCCCGATCCTGCTCTTCGACGGCGTGTGCAACCTCTGCAACGGCACGGTGCAGTGGGTGATCGCGCACGACCCCGAGGCGCGGATTCGCTTCGCGTCGCTGCAGTCGGAGGCGGGGCGCGCGCTCGTCGCGAAGCACGGGCTTCCGCCCGATGCGATGGACACCGTGGTGCTGGTCGATGGCGAGCGGCACTGGGTGAAGAGCAGCGCCGCGCTCGAGGTGTTGGGGCGTGTGGGCGGCGCGTGGAGACTTGCCGCGCTGCTGCGCTTCGTGCCGCGCCCGCTGCGCGACGCCGTGTACGACGTTGTCGCTCGCAACCGTTACGGCTGGTGGGGCAAGCGCGAGGAGTGCTGGGTGCCGACGCCGGAGCTGCGCGCGCGCTTTCTGTGAGCCGTTACCTCGCCTCGCTCACGGCCTCCAAGGGGGCGGGGAGGCACGACGCCATGCGTATCCAGATCGTCGCCGGGAAGTCTCTGCTCGAGACCACGCTCCATCAGCTGTTCGAGGCCCTGCGCTCCGTCGCGGACTCGGAGGCCGAGGCCGAAGCGGTGTTCGAGGAGATGGTGGACGAGGGTCGTGTGCGCGTGGTGTGGGAGCTGCCGAGGGCGGCGTAAGCGATGCCGCTCACGCCTTCTGTGGCGTGATCAGCACCTTCTCCCCCGTCGCCTGCTTCGCGTACACGCCGATCGCTTCGCGCGTGAGCGCTTCCGCGAGCGACACCTCCTTCGTGTAGTGGCTCGCGAACGTGGTCTTCACTTCGCGCGCCACGCGCTCGCGCAGCGCCTGTGCGGCCGCCGGGCCGACGCGCTGCAGGAACGGCATCAGCAGCCAGCCGCCCACGCTCCAGGCCATGCCGAAGCTGCGAACGAGCTCGGTCGGGCCGCGATCGAGGCCGCCGTAGATGTAGAGCTGCTTGTGCACGGTCGAGCCGTAGCGGTTGAACTCCTTCGCCGTGCGCAGCGCCGCGACCTCCATGCAGGAGAGGATCACGCTGCCTTGCTTGCCGCCGCCGATCGCGTCGAAGGCGATCGTGGCGCCGGTCTCGGCGAGCGCGTTGGTGAGGTCGTCGCGGAAGCTCGGCGCGCTCGTGTTGCACACGTACTTCGCGCCGAGTCCCCGTAACAACTGCTCCTGCTCGGGCTTGCGCACGACGTTCACGAGCGCGACGCCGTCGGCGAGGCACAGCTTCACGAGCATCTGCCCGAGATTCGAGGCGGCGGCGGTGTGCACGAGCGCCTTGTGTCCCTCGAGGCGCATCGTCTCGACCATGCCGAGCGCGGTGAGCGGATTCACGAAGCACGAGGCGCCGTCGCGCGCGCTCGTGCCGGGCGGCATCACGAGGCACAGTGCCGCCTTCGCGACGCGGACCTGCGCGTACATCGCGCCGCCGATCAGCGCGACGGTCTTGCCGAGCAGCGCCTGCGCTTCCGGCGCGCTGCCCGCCGCGATCACGATGCCAGCGCCCTCGTTTCCCACCGGCATCGGGTGACCCAGCCGCGCCGCCATCGCGCGCAGCATCTCGTGGCCCACCTGCGCCGTGACCACCGGACGCGCGGGCGTGCCCGCGTACTTCGCACCGCTCATGTCTGCGCCCGCGAGCAGCATGCCGAGGTCCGAGGGGTTGATCGGCGTCGCCTCGACGCGCACCACGACCTCGTCCGCCTTCGGCGCCGGCACCGGCGACTCCGCGAGCGAGAGCTCGAGCGTGCCGTCCTTCCTGAGGTTCGAGAAGAGCTGAAGGCTGGTCGTGGGGACGCTGCTCATCGAGTTTTCTCCGGATTGAGTTGGGGACCGCCACTTGGGGTCTGGCACGGATTCGCGCTCCCGGCCGTTTCGTGCCAGACCCTAAGTGGCCGTGTCACGGACGGAATCCGAGTTGACGTGGCTGGAGGCTCGCGGGCTCACTCGCGACGCGATGGGCGATCTCGGCCCACTCGCACACGAGCCTGCGCGTGTCGCGCGGGTCGATCATCTCTTCGAGCTGGAACTTCGAGAGCGGGCCGAGCGGGCCGCGCACGCTCTCGATGCGCGCCTCGATCTCGGCGCGCAGCGCGGCGGGATTCGCGGCTTCGGCGAGCTGGCGCTTGTAGGCAGCCTCGATGCCGCCTTCGGGCGGGATGCCGCCCACGTCCGCCGCGGGCCACGCGACGCGCACGCAGGCGCGCGAGACCGGCGTCGCGAGGTTGTTGCCCGCGACGCCGAAGCTGCGGCGCATCAGCACGGTGAAGATCGGCACGCTCACCTGTGCGAACGCGACCATCCAGGTCCCGCCGCGGCGAATCGTCGCCGCGATCTCGTGCTCTTTGCCGACCGCGAAGCCGGGGTTGTCGACGAGGTTCAGCACGGGAATGTGGAAGAGATCGCACAGGTCGAGGTGGCGCGTGAGCTTCTCGCAGCCCTGCGCGGTGAGCGCGCCGCCGTTCACGTGACGCGAGTCGGACGCGATCACGCCGAGCACGCGCCCACCGAAACGCACGAAGCCGGTGATCTGGTCCGTGCCCCACAGCGATCCGATCTCGAAGAACGAGTCGCGATCGGCGAGCAGCCGGATCGCGCGGCGCATGTCGAACGTGGTGGTGCGCTTGCGCGGCACGAGCGTGAGCAGCTCTTCGTCGCGGCGCTCCGCCGGATCGCTCGCGCTCGTCAGGGGCGGCGCTTCGTACACGCTGCTCGGCAGGTAGGAGAGAAAGCGCTTCGCCTGCGCGATCGCGTCTTCCTCGGTCTCCGCGAGGTTGTCGACCGCGCCGTTCGCGCAGTGGATCTGCCAGCCGCCGAGCTCCTCCTTCGTGATCTCGTAGCCCACCGCGTGGCTCACGACCGGCGGGCCTGCGACGAACAGCTGCGAGATGCCGCGCACCATCACCGAGAAGTGCCCGAGCACGGCCTTCGCCGCGCCGAGCCCGACCACGCTCCCGAGCAACAAGTTCACCACGGGCACGGTCGCGAGCTGCCGCGCGTAGAGGTCGCTGCCGAGGTGCCCGGGCAGGAACGAGCCGCCGCCACCCGCGACGCGCGGGCGGCCCGCCTTGATCGCGCCGCTGCTCTCCGCGGCGGCGCTCTCTCCCTCGCGCTTCTGCTGCGGGACCATCGCGGCCACGCTGCCGCCGCCCGAGGAGCCGTCGAGCAGCCGCAGCGACGGCGCGCGCAGCTCCATCGCCAGGCGATCGAGATGCGTGCTCTTCGCCGCGATTGCGCCGTCCGCGTGGCCGCCGCGCGACGTGAAGTCGTCCGCGCACACGATCGCGGTGCGGCCCGCGATCTTGCCGTAACCGCCGACCTGGTTCGCCGGCGTGAACTCGATGGGCTGGCCGTCGTCGCCGTAGCTCGCGAAGCCCGCAACGCTGCCGACCTCGCGGAAGCTGCCCGCATCGAGCACGAGCGCGATGCGCTCGCGGCAGGTGAGCTTGCCGCGCGCGCGCTGGCGCACGACGCCCGGGTCGCGCGAGCCGGGGGCCAGCCGCGCGTTCGCGAGCGTGCGCAGCGCGTCGACCTGGTCGAGCACCTCCTGCCAGCCCGCCTCGCTGCGCTTCCCCACCACCGCGCCGGCTGCGGGCGCGATCGTGGCGACGATCTGCCCTGGATCGAGCGCGTCGCCCGCGCTCAGCGCGAGCACGCTCGCGACGGTGCCGGCGCACGGCGCCGTGATCAGCGTCTCCATCTTCATCGCGGTCACCACGAGCAGCGCATCGCCCGCGGCGACCGCTTCTCCCGCGCGAACGCGAACCTCGACGACGGCGCCCGCGACCGGGCACTCCACCGCTGCGTGCCCCTCGGCCACGTCGAGCGCCGGCAACGTCGACGCGCGCGCGCGCGGCGCACTGGCCGCCGCACCTGCTGCGCGCGCGCCAGCGCCCTCTTGCGCGAGCAGCGCGACCGCGGCGCTCGCGGGCGCCTCCGCCCGTAACAACTCCGGCGCCTCGTCCAGCAGCGAGGTGCGCGCGTCGCCGGCACGGAACGTGGGGTGGGAGAGGATCGCGCGCAGCGAGGCGAGGTTCGTCGCGATGCCGTCGACGTGGAACTCGGCGAGCGCGCGCAGCGCGCGATCGACCGCCGCGGCAAAGGTGCCCGCCGAGCCCGAGCCGGCGATCAGCTTCGCGAACAGCGGATCGAACTGCGGCGGCGGCGCGTAGCCCGCGTAGCCGCATGCGTCGACGCGCACGTGGGGGCCGCTCGGTTCTTTGTAGGCGCGCATCACGCCCGCCCCCTGCGCCACGACGCGCGCCTGCAGAGCGAAGCCGCGCGGCGCGCCGATCGCCGCCTGGCTCGCGAGGCCGAGCTGCGCGAGCGAGGCGCCGCACGCGATCTGGAGCTGCGCCTCGACGAGATCGACCCCCGTGACGAGCTCGCTGACGGTGTGCTCCACCTGAATGCGCGGATTGCACTCGATGAAGAAATGCTCGCCCGTCTCGGGCGTGACGAGAAACTCCACCGTGCCCGCGTTCGCGAACTCCGCAGCGCGCGCGAGCGCCAGCGCGTCTCGCAACAACTTCTCGCGCAGCGCAGCATCGAGATTCGGCGCGGGCGCCACCTCGATCACCTTCTGGTTGCGCAGCTGCACCGAGCAGTCGCGCTCGTGGAGGTGCACCAGCCCACCCTGCCCGTCGCCGAGAATCTGCACCTCGATGTGGCGCGGCCGCAGCGCGAGCTTCTCGACGAACAGCGCGCCGTCGCCGAACGCCGCGAGCGCCTCGCTGTGCGCGCGCTCGAACGCCTCCGCCAGCTCGCCCGCGCTGCGCACCGCGCGCATCCCGCGCCCACCGCCGCCCGCCGCCGCCTTCAGCATCACGGGGAAGCCGATCTCGCCCGCGAGCTTCGCCGCCTGCGCCACGCTTGTTAGGGCCGCCGCGCTCCCGCGGACGACCGGAATCGCGAGCGACTGCGCGAGCCCGCGCGCGCGCAGCTTGTCGCCGAAGAGCGCGATCGTCTCGGCGCGCGGTCCGACGAAGACGAGCCCCGCGGCGGCGCACGCCTCCGCGAAGCGCGCGTTCTCGGCGAGAAAGCCGTAGCCGGGGTGCACGCAGTCGCAGCCGGTCTCGCGCGCGACGCGCACGAGCGCGTCGATCGCGAGATAGGCGCGCACGGGATCCGCGCCCGCGCTCGGGAGCTCCACGGCGCGCGTCGCGAGCCGCGTGTGCAGCGAGGCGGCGTCCGCCCCCGCATACACCGCGACCGACTCCATGCCGAGCGCCGAGGCCGCCTTCGCGATGCGAATCGCGATCTCGCCGCGGTTGGCGATCAGCACGCGCTTCAGCTGCGGCACGCAGGTTCCTCCTCGTGGAACGCGCGAGGTTGGCACAGCATGTCCCCCATCTCAGGAGGAGCAGATGAGCGACTGGCGCGGCGTGGCGGTGATCGTGGGCGCCACCTCGAAGTGGCAGGCGGACGGGCGCAACACACGCCTCGCGCATGGGCGTGCGCTCGACGCGAGCGCGCTGCCGCTCGGCGCGCGCTTCGGCATCGGCGGCGCGCTGGCGCTGAAGTTCGCGCGCGAGGGCTACTTCGTGGCGCTGACGACGCGCGCCGCGGCGAATGCGCACGGGCTCGCCGAGGCGGTGCGCGCGCAAGGCGCGCAGTGCGGCGTGTTCGAGCTGGACCTCGTCTCGCCCGACTCGGTCGCGAGCGCGTTCGCGGCGATCCGCCGCGAGGCGGGCGAGCCCGACGTCGTGATCTACAACGCGGGCTATCTCGAAGGCCGCGATCTCCCGCCCGGCAAGGAGCTGCTCGAGCACATCCCGGTCGAGCTGTTCGACACCGCGCAGCACATCGCGAGCCGCGGCCCCTACCTCGTCGCGAAGGAGGCACTGCCGGCGATGCGCGCGCGCGGCGCGGGCACGTTCCTCATCACCAACAACCCCGCCGCGTTGCGCGGGCGCAAGCGCCTAACGGGCCAGTCGCTCTACTACCCGCGCGTGATGTCGCGCGCGCTCGCGCAGGTGCTGACCGAGGAGTACTCGGAGCACGGCGTCCACGTCGCGAACGTGATCGTCGACGGCCTGATTGACTCGCCAGGCACGCGCGCGCTCGCGATCGCGCAGAAGCGCCCGGAGCTCGTGATGAATCCGGAGAAGATCGCGGAGGCCTACTGGTACCTGCACTCGCAGGACCGCTCGTGCTGGACGCACGAGCTGCAGCTCACACCGGCGGCGGGGACCGTGAGCCATTAGGGGACGCGTCAATCCGCGAGCCGGCGCAGCTTCACGTTCCGGTACCACACCGCGTCGCCGTGGTCCTGCAGCAGGATGTGGCCCTCGCGCGCGGCGCCGAAGCCGGGCGTGTCCGCGAACTTGCTCGCGGCGAGCGCGCGCTGCCACGCGGGTGAATCGCGCTCGATCGCGAGCACGCGCACGCCGTTGAGCCAGTGCTCGACGTGCGCGCCGCGCACGACGATGCGCGCCGTATTCCACTCGCCGGCGGCGCGCACGACGCGCTGCTCGCTCGCGACGAGGTCGTAGAGATCGCCCGCGCGCCGCTTCTCGAGCTGGCCGTCGGCATGGCGCGCGTCGTCGAGCACCTGCATCTCGAGCGCGCGCGTCCAGGCGAGCCGGTCGGTCTCGTCGGGCACGGCGTAGAAGATCCCGCTGTTGCCGCCCGGCTCGGTCCGCCAGTCGATCGACAGCTCGAAGTTGCGGAAGCGCTGCTTCGTCATCAGGTCGAGCGCGGGCGTGCCCCACGGATTCAGGTGATTCCACACCAGCCCGGCGAACGAGAGGTTGCGCGTGAACTCGAGCGCGCCCCCGCGCACGACCCAGCCCGAGATCGCGTCGCCGTTCTCGCCGTAGATCTTCCAGCCCGCGAACGAGTGGCCGTCGAACAGCAGCTGCCAGCCCTCGGCGCGCTCGGCAGCGCTCAGCTTGTTATGGGCGTCTGGGTTGGCTGCGGCATCAGCGCCATCGCTCGGCAGCGCGTTGAGCGTGTACCACGCCTCGTTCACCCACAGCGACTCGCCGCGCTCGCTGCGCAGCCCGCGATCGAGGCGCAGGTAGACGACGCGGCCCGCCTCGAGGCCCGCGACGTCGAGCGAGAGCGTGCGCCGATCCGCGGAGGCGCGCACCGCGCTCAGCGTGAGCGTGCGCGGGTCGTGCTTCGGGCCGCCGTAGCTCGCAGTCGGCACGTAGCGCCAATCCTGCACGCGGAAGCGACTCGGCTCGAGCGCGCTGCCTTCAGCGAGCGGGCGCGTGAGCACGACATCGAAGCCGCCGCGACGCGCGTGAACGCGCAGCGGCTCGAACGCGGGCTCGTCGGCAAAGCGCAGCAGCTCGAGCCCGTGCCACGCCTTGTCCTGCTCACCCCAATTGCCGCGGCTCCCGATCTCGCCCGCGACGAGGCTGCCGTCCGGCGCGGCGAGGAGGCGATTCACCGGACCGCGCAGGCCGCCGGAGAAGTGGAAGGCCTCGCCCTGCGCGCGCCCGCCGACCTCTTCGAGCGCACCGCGCTTGAGCCCGCCGTTGTAGACGTCCCCCCATAACAACTGCCCCGCGTACGGACCGCGCGTCAGCACGAGCGGCTGCGTGGGCGAGTTGCCGATCTCGTTCTGCGGCAGCCAGAGCGTCGGCGGCGTGACGCCCTCCGCGGCGGCGACGCCGGGCGCGCGCCAGCCGTAGTCGGCGCCCGGCTCGATCCGAACCAGCTTGCTCGCGGGCAGCCAGTCGCCCTGGTTGTCGGTGACGTAGAGCGCGCCGTCGGGCCCCGCCGCGACTCCGTTCGGCGTGCGTAAGCCGACCGCGACGACCTCGCTCGCGCCCGTAGCAAGCGAGACGCGCAGCAACTCGCCGCGATCCGGCGCCTGCTCCGCGCAGCTCTTGCCGCCGTTCAGCACGCACACCGAGAGCGCGGCGTAGAGCGAGTCGCCGACCTGCGGGAGCCCGAAGCCGAACTCGTGGAAGTTCGACGTCGCGCTCCAGCCGTTCGCGAGGGCGCGATACTCGTCGACCCAGCCGTCGCCGTCGTGGTCGACGAGGCGCGTGATCTCTTGCTTCTGGATCACGTGCAGCGCGCCGTCCGCGAACGCGAGGCCGAGCGGCTCGTGCAGGCCTTCCGCGATGCGCGTGACGCGCACGCCCTCGCCCGCGCCGTCCCAGCCCGCGATCGCGAACACAGCGCCGTCGCGATCCCAGGTCGCCACTGCGAGCCGCCCGTCCGGCAGCCACGCGAGGCCGCCTACGCGCGGCGTGAATCCCGGCGCGGCGATCGGCGTGGCCCGCAGCGCGGGATGCAGAGTCGTCAGGCGCGGCTCGGTGTCGCTCTCGTAGGTGATCGCGCCGCTCGCTGCCTCGCTCTCGGGGGCGAGCAGCGCGTCGTGCTCCGTCTCCAGCACGAGCAGCGCGAGCGCGCGAGCCTCCGCGTCGGAGAGCGCGGGGTGCGCGGGCATCGCTGCCGGACCCCAGCGCGAGGCGCTGCCCTCGCGAATGCTGCGCGCGAGCGCCGCAGCCGTCGCCTCGGGGTTCGCACCCGCGTTTCGTGCCGCGATCTCGCGCCACGCCGGGCCGCTGATGCGATCAGTCGCGTGATGACACGTGAGGCAGTCGTGCTGCGCGAACGCGCCCTCTTGCACCTGCGCCGCCCTCGCGATCGGCTCACGAGGCCCGGCGAACGACTGCACGATGCGCGAGCGCCCCGGCGCGAGCAGTAACAACTCGCCCTCGAGCCGTGCGGCTTCGATCTCCGTGGACTCCGCGCCGGCTCCGAGCGAGAGCGCCACCTCGGCGCCTGCTCCCTCCGCGACCTCGAACACACGCTCCAATCTGAGCGGCGCGGCGGCCGAGCCCGCGCGGGCGTCTCGGCCTAACAGCTCGGGGCGCTCTGTCACCACGCGAGTGTTGCCCGCGCCATCGCTGACCTCGAAGCGCAGCCAGGCGGCCCCGCGCCCCGCGTCGTCCACGCCGTAAGCGCGCCAGCGCACGCGCGCCGGCTCCCAGCCGCCGGCGCCGCGTACGCGCCATGCCGTCGCGGCCTCGCCGCGAAGCCATGCCGAGCCGCGGCTCAATGGCTCACCGCCGTGCTGCTCGTCGAACGCGGGGCCCGTGAAGTCGATCTCGCCGCGCCAGAGCAGATGAATCGACGCCGTCTCGGTGCTGTAGGCGAGCCACACGCCCGGCGCGAGCGCGAGCGACAGCATGCGCGGCCGCCCATCGAGGCTCGAGCGCAGCACCCACGGCGAGTGCCCGCGGCCCGCGTACTCGCGCCGCCCGAACGCCGCGAAGTCCTGCGCCGGCGGCGGCGACACCGTGTCCCGAATCGCGACGAACAGCTCGCGCAGCGTGAAGGCCTCGACCGCACTGCGCGTCTGCGGCGGCTGCTGAGCGAGCCAGATGCGGAAGACGAGGACGACCGCGAGTGCGAGCGAGACCACGGCGATCGCGAGGATGCGGAGCGCGCGGAGCATGAGAGCGAGTTTGTCGCGGATTCGGGTGCGCAGCCCAGCCGTGGCGCTACGCGCTCGCCGCGCGCTCCACGATCACGCGCGTCCCGAACAAGCTGCGCGCGTCCACCTCGATCGCGCCCGCCTGCCGCGTGTCGACGATCAGCCCGCGTGCGAGCAGCGCCGCACCCACGGCCTCCGGATCCCGCGCGCAGAGCACGAGCGCAGCCATGCCCTCGCCCGAGGTGCTGAGCCGCTGCGCGAGCGCAGCCGCGAACGGGCGCGACACATCGAGCGGCTGCGCGAGCTCGATCACGCCGCCGCTCGGCGCGCGCACGAGCACGCGCTCGACGCCGCGCTCCGCAGCGATCCCGGCATCGAGCACGCGGAGCCCGAGCGCGCGCTCGTAGGTGTCGCGCGCGCGCTTCGCGTCGCTCACTGCGATCACCACGCGCGCGATGCCGGAGAGGCCGAGCGCACGAGCTTCGTTGCGCGTGATCTGCTCGGGCTGCGCTTGGAACGAGGCGGTGGGGTAGACGCGGATCAGCACGCCGTGCGTGCTGCGCGGGTGCACGTCGCGCCCGCCGGCGCCGGCCATCAGCGGCAGCACGCCCAGCCCGCGCGCCCGTAACAACTCGGCCTCGGCGTTCGGGTCGGGCGCTTCGAGCATGAGCGCGAACAGGCCGTCGCCGCGCCGAGCGAGGAAGCGCGTGAGGCTCTCGCTCAGCGGCGCCGCGGGATCGTGCGGGCTCATCAGCTCGATGTTCGAGCCACCGGGCGGCACGCACATCGCGAGCTTCGCGCCGAGGTTCGGCGCGCTGTAGGCGGAGAGATCGACGACGGGCATGCCCAGCACGTCGCGAAAGGCGGCGACGATGCCGGCGAAGTCCCGCGCTGCAATCGCGATGCGCGGCATGGCGGTGATCACGGCGCTTCTCCTTCGGGCCGCGCGCGACGGTATCGCGCGTGGCATGCTCGCCTCTCACCAGGAGAACTCATGCGCTTCGACCTCGCCCAAACCGACGATCTGCTCGCCACCACGCGCGCCGTGCGCAAACGCCTCGATCTCGCGAAGCCGGTGCCGCGCCAGGTCGTGCTCGACTGCATCGCGCTCTCGCAGCAAGCCCCCACCGGCTCGAACAGCCAGGGCTGGCGCTGGGTCGTCGTCGAAGACGCCGCCAAGCGCCGCGCGCTCGCCGACATCTACCGCAAAGGGGCCGAGGCCTACCTCGTTCAGGCCGAGAAGAACGCGACCGACGCCCAATCGAAGCGCGTGTTCGGCAGCGCGCTCTACCTGATGGACCACCTCGCCGAAGTGCCCGTGCACGTGATCCCGTGCGTGCAGGGCCGCCCACCCGAAGGCACGCCCGGCGTCGGCTGGTCCGGCTTTTTCGGCTCGATCTACCCCGCCGTGTGGAGCTTCCAGCTCGCGCTGCGCTCGCGCGGGCTCGGATCGGCCCTAACAACCCTGCACCTCTTCCAAGAGAAGGCCGCGGCCGAGCTGCTCGGCATCCCCGAGAACGTGATGCAGGTCGCCCTCTTGCCCGTCGCCTACACGCAGGGCACCGACTTCAAGCGCGCCGAGCGCCCGAAGCCGGAGACGATCACGCACTGGAATGAGTGGGGGGACCAGAAGTCCTAGACGCGGCGCAGCGAGCGCGCAGTCGATGAACCGGCCCGCGCTAGGGCGCCGTCCCTAATAGATCGCCCCGCTCGCCTTCAGCTCGAGCAGCTGCTCGATCGTGAGGCCGAGCTTCTCGCGCAGCACTTCGTCGGTGTGCTCGCCCATCTCGGGGCCGCGCTTGAGCGCGGCGCGCTGGCCGTCGAACTGCACGGGGCTGCGCACGAGCGTGAAGCGCCCGCGCTTGCCGCCCTCCACTTCCTGCGTGTAGCCGTTCTCGATCGCCTGGCGGTCCTCGTGCAGCTCGCGCGCCGTCTGCGTCGGCGCCCACGGGCCCTCCATGCCGTCGAGCGCGACGCGCCACTCGGCGAGCGTGCGCTGCGCGAAGGTGCGGTCGAGCTCCGTGATGCACGCCTCGCGATTCTCGAAGCGCACCTTCGCGTCCTTGAAGCGCGGGTCCGTCGCCATGTCGGGACGCCCGATGCGGCGGCACAGATCCGGCCAGTAACGATCGGGCTGGAGGTGCACGAGGATCAGCCAGCGCCCGTCCTTGGTCTTGTAGTTGTTGACCACGGGATTGAAGCGCGCGGTGCGCGGCGCCCACGGCAGCTGCGACATCTCGGGCGGCAGCAGCTTGCTCGCGACGATGTCGGGCGAGAGCACCCACATCGCGGTCGAGAGCAGCGAGACGTCGACCACCTTCGCCTCGCCCGTTCGCTCGCGGTGGAAGAGCGCCGCAGCGATGCCGCCCGCGATCGTCATGCCACCGATCCCGTCGCCGAAAGCGGCGCGCTGAAACAGCGGCTCGCTCATCTCTGGCGTCGTGAACGCAGCCGCCATGCCGCCGCGATGCCAGAACGCGGTGGCGTCGTAGCCGCCCATCTCGCGCTCGGGCCCGAGATCGCCCTGCCCGTGGCCGCGCACGTAGATCGCGCGCGGGTTCACGGCGCGGATGTGGTCGACGTCGATGCGCAGCTTGCGGCGCGCCTCAGGGAGGAAGTTGGTGAGGAACACGTCGCACTGCGCGGCGAGCTCGTAGAGCAGCGCGCGCCCGGCCTCGCTCGCGATGTCGATGCCGACGCTGCGCTTGCCGCGATTCGGCTGCTGCACGAGGAAGTCGACGCCGCCGACGTCCGTGGAGACGCCGCTCGACGCGAGGCCGCGCTGCCCGTCTCCGCGCACGGGATGCTCGACCTTGAGCACGTCCGCGCCCCAGTCCGCCAGCACCGCGCCCGCCGATGGCACGAACCAGAACTGCGCGACCTCGAGCACGCGCACGCCTTTCATCACGTCGAGCATCGGAAACTCCTCGCTTCCGGCTGACGCTGGCGCGCGCCGCAGTTGTTATGCCACCCGCACGCTGCGACGCGGCGTCACTCCGCGCGCGGCTTCACCACGGGCGTGATCGCGCGCCACAGGCTGGTAGACGCCTTCGGATCCATCGCCGGCGAGATCACCATCGCGTCGGTGCCCGCGCGCTTCATCAGCCCCGCGAGCGTCGCCTGCGGGTCGTCCGACTCGATGTCGTAGATCGCGAGGAACTTGTAGCCCGAAAAATCTGAGGCGTTCGCGATCTCGAAGCGCTGCGCGGAGACGAAGCCGGGCACGCCCAGCACGTCGCCGAGGTGCACCCCGTCGTACCAGCGGTGATACGCCGCGTCCTCGCCCGGCTTCGCGTTCGTGAGCACGACGAACTTGTAGGTGGCCATCAGCGCACCAGCGCTTCGAGCTGCTGCGCGAACTCGCGGCCCTCGGCGCGCGGCGCGTAGATCAGCTGCAAGTCGGCGCCGAGCGCGGCGCGCTCGCGCAGCTGCTCCTTCACTTCGTCGATGCGCCCGATCACCTGCAGATCGCGCACCATGCGGTCCGACATCGCGGCGATCGCCTCGTCGTAGCGCTTCTCCGCAAACGCTTTGCGCGACGCGCTCACCTCGGCCTCGTAGCCGCTGCGCACGAGCATCTGCCAATAGAACACGCCCATCTGGTTCACGTAGAACGAGATCTGCTGGCGGGCGGCGTGCCACTTCTTCTCGTCCTCGTGGCCGTCGAGCACGGTCACGTTCGTGAAGGGCATGATCGTGAAGCTCGCCTCGCGGCCGGCGCGCTTCGCCGCGTCGTTCAGCTGCTGGCGCAGCTCGGGGAAGCGTGGCTTCGCCCAGTGGATCGGGATCACGCCTTCCGCGATTTCCCCGGTCTGCTCGATCGACTTCGGTGTGATCGCGGCGATCGCGACGGGGATCTTGGTGCGCGGCCGCGCGTAGTCGAGCTGGAAGCCGCGCTTCAGCTGAAAGATCTCGCCGGCGTGGTGGAGCTTCTCGCCCGCGATCAGCTTGTTGAAAATCTCCACCGTCTCGCGCATGCGCTGGAGCGGACGATCGAACTTCACGCCGTTGAAGTGCTCGATCACGAACTGCCCCGAGCTGCCGAGGCCGAGCATCGCGCGCCCGCCGGAGATCTGGTCGAGCATCGAGAACTCTTGGGCCATCACGGCGGGCGTGCGCGAGAAGCAGTTGAGAATCGCGGTGCCGAACGTCACGCGCGACGTGTTCGCTGCCACCAGCGTGAGCCACGGCAGGATCGACGGCCCCCACGCCTCGCCACTCGCGATGTGCGCGTAGCCGAGATCCTCGGCGATGCGGACTTGCTCGACCGAGGCCCGCCAATCCTTGCCCATTCCTAACAACAGACCGAGGCGCATCGCTCTCTCCTCACCCCGAGCGGGGCTCTCGCGTTGCGAGGTACGGTATCGCGATCGATTCGAGCCTCGTTCTCGAACCACGCGAAGGAGCCCCCATGCCGATCGCCATCTCCGAAGAACATCTCGAGCTCGCGCGCGTCGCGCGCACGTTCCTCGCCGACAACGGCGCGCGCGCCGCGAATCGCGCGCAGCTGGAAGCGAAGCAGGAATCGCTGCCGCCGTTCTGGAAGCCCCTCGCGGAGCTCGGCTGGACCGGGCTCCACCTCTCGGAGAGCTACGGCGGCAGCGGCTTCGGCCTGCAAGAGCTCGCGGTCGTGCTCGAGGAGATGGGATACGCCGTCGCGCCCGGGCCGTTCCTGCCGACCGTGTGGGCCGCAGCCGTGATTGACGCGTGCGGCAGCGACGCGCTGAAGCGCGCGGTGCTGCCCGGCCTCGCGTCGGGCGAGGAGATCGGCGCCGTCGGCCTCGATGGCGCGCTCGCGCGCGGTGCGAACGCGGCGACGGGCGCGAGCGGCGCGCTCGCTCCCTTCGAGCGCGATGCGAAGGCGCCCGCGCTCGACGACGCGCTGCGTGGCGACGCGGGGCTGGTGTTGGGGGCGGGCCTCGCGAAGTGGCTCGTGCTGGCGGTGGGCGACGATCTCGTCGTGGTGGATCGCGACCAAGAAGGCGTCGCGATTCGTCCGCGCCTCTCGCTCGATCCGAGCCGGCGCGTTGCGGAAGTCGTGTGCTCGGGCGTCGCGGTGGACGACTCGCGCGTGATGCGCGGCGCGCGCGCCACCGCACTGCGGCTCGGGCGCACGCTCGCGGCGGCGGAGGCGTCGGGCGCGGCGCACGCATGCAGCGAGATGGCCGCGGAGTACGCGAAGGTGCGCGTCCAGTTCGGGCGCACCATCGGCACGTTCCAAGCGGTGAAGCACCACTGCACGAACATCCGCGTCGACGCCGAGTGCGCGACGGCCGCCGCGTGGGACGCCGCGCGCGCGGAGCTCGAAAACTCACAGGCCGAGATGGCGAGCGCCGTCGCCGCGGCCGTCGCGCTGCCCGCGCTCGCGCGCGCGTGCCAGCTCAACATTCAGGTGCACGGCGGCATCGGGTACACGTGGGAGCAGGACGCGCATCTCTACGTGCGCCGCTCCGGCGCGCTCAGCGCGATCTTCAAGCCCGACCAAGCGCAAGCAGACGTGACGCGACTCGCCGCCGCGGGCGTGAAGCGCGCCTACTCGATCGACCTGCCGCCAGAGGCCGAGGTGTTCCGCGCCGAGGTGCGCGAGTTCGTGGCGAAGTACAAGGCGCTGCCGGAGGCGGAGAAGCGCAAGACCGTGGCGCGCAGCGGCTACCTCGTGCCGCACTGGCCGAAACCCTACGGCCGCAACTCCAGCGCGATCGAGCAGCTCGTGATCGACCAGGAGTTCGCGAAGGGCGGGCGCGAGGCGCAGCGGCCCGAGCTCGGCATCAGCGGCTGGAACACCCTGACAATCCTCCAGCACGGGAACGCGGAACAAGTCGCGCGCTGGGTGTGGCCCTCGCTCGAAGGCGAGCTCGAGTTCTGTCAGCTGTTCAGCGAGCCGAATGCGGGCTCCGACGCCGCGGGCGTGCAGACGCGCGCAGTCAAAGTGGACGGCGGCTGGCGCGTCACGGGCCAAAAGGTCTGGACGAGCGGCGCACATCTCTGCAACCGCGGCTTCGCGACCGTGCGCACCGACACCAACGCGGCGAAGCATCAGGGCATCACCATGATGGTGATCGACATGCACGCGCCGGGGATGACGGTGCGCCCGCTGAAGCAGATCACCGGCCACTCCCACTTCAACGAGGTGTTCTTCGACAACGTGTTCGTGCCGGACAGCGACGTGGTCGGCCCCGTCAACCAAGGCTGGACCGTGGCGCGCGCGACGCTCGGCAACGAGCGCGTCTCGATCGGCGGCGGCGTGCGCGGCAGCGGCCCCGGCGGCCCGTCGCCGCTCTCGCTGTGGCAGAAGCACGCGCCGAACGACACCGGCGTGCAGCGCGAAGTGGGCACGTTGATCGCCGCGCAAGCCGTCGCGCGCCTGCTCAACCTGCGCTCCGCAGCGCGCGCCGTCGCCGGGGGCGAGCGCGGCGCCGAAGGCAACATCACGAAGCTATTGGGCTCGGAGACCGCGCAACAAGTCGCCGCGCTCTGCACGCGCCTCGTCGGCGAGCAAGGCGCCGCGTTCGACGGCGAAGGCGGCATGGCCGCGATGCTGCTGCTCGCCTCGCGCGGCGGCTCGATCGCCGGCGGCACCTCGGAGATCGTGAGGAATCAGATCGCGGAGCGGATCTTGGGGCTGCCGCGGGATCCGTTGTTGAAGTGAGTGGCGACGAGCGGGGATCCTTGGTGAGCGCGGAAGGGATCGAACCTTCGACCTAGGGATTAAGAGTCCCTTGCTCTACCAGCTGAGCTACGCGCCCGAAAAAGGCGACGCACAGTAAGGGGCTCGCTCGGGGCGAGCAAGGGCCGCGCGGCCGTCGGAGACGCACTGGACCGACGCCGCCGCGCCGTTACGTCGCCCGCCGCCCCGTGCACCTCACCCCCGCTGCCAGATCAGCGCGCAGCTCAGTGTGCTTCGCCGCACCTCGCGCCGTCGATCACGGCAGCGTGTACGCGATCACGTGGTCGCCGAGCGGCGAGTCGACGCCGATGTGGCCGCCAGGTGCGACGACGAGGAACTGCTTCGCGTTCGCGCGCAGCTTGTACGTGATTGGGCCGGCGTGGAGGCCTGCGGGCAAGTCGAAGGTCGCGATGCGCTCGCCGCTGGCCGCGTCGTGCACGCGCAGCAGCGGCTGCTTCGTGCCGCCGTGGAAGACGAGGCCGCTCGCAGTCGCGAGCGCGGGGCCGAAGCTCGCGCGCGCGGCGTCGACTGCGCCGACGGCGGTGGGCGCGCGCCACGCGATGTCGCCGCGCGCGAGGTCGACCGCGACGACTTCGCTCCACGGGGGCTTGTTGCACGGCACGCCGTCGTTCAGCAGCAGCGTGCGGCCGTTGATCTGGCTCAGCTGGTAGCGCTCGCCGACGCCGCGGCCGGTCAGCAGCCACCACGCGTTGCGCAGCGTCACGCCCCGCAGCGGCTTCACGTCGGCGCCTCCGCCCGTCGCGCGCTCTGCCACTTCGTCGAGGCGAATCACGTGCACGAGGTTGTTCACGGGCACGAACAAGCGCTGGCGCACGGGATCCCACGTCGCGCCCGACCAGTTCGCGCCGCCGGCGGTGAAGGGGTAGAGGATCGAGCCGCGCGTACTCGGGGGCGTGAAGAGGCCGTCGTTGCGCAGCTCCGCGAGGCGCTCGCGGCACGCCTTCGCGTGCGCCGGCGTGGGCGCGTACACGTCGCTCGACCGTAACGACTGCGGCACGAGCGCCGGCGGCGCGCTCGGAATCGGCTGCGTCTTCGACGCGCGCTCACCCGGGAGATCGCTCGCGGGCGCGGGGCGCTCGTGCACGGGAAAGAGCGGCGCACCCGTTTCGCGATCGAGCACGAACACGAACCCGTGCTTCGTGGCCTGCGCGACGGCGTCGATGCGCTTGCCCTCCCGCTCGATCGTCACCAGCACGGGCGGCGCAGCGAGGTCGTAGTCCCAGAGGTCGTGGTGCACGGTCTGGAAGTGCCAGCGGCGCGCACCGGTCGCGGCGTCGAGCGCGACCACCGAGTCGCTGTAGAGGTTGTCGCCGAGGCGGTCGCCGCCGTAGAAGTCGGGGCTCGGCGTGCTCACGGGCAGGAACACGAGGCCGCGCGCGAGGTCGGCGGTGATCGTGGACCACACGTTCACCGCACCTGTTAGGCGCGTGCCGTTCTCCCAGGTCTCGCGGCCGGGCTCGCCCGCGCGCGGGACGGTGTGGAACGTCCAGCGCACGGCGCCGGTGCGCGTGTCGAACGCGCGCACGTGCCCCGGAGGCGCGTCGGGCCGCAGCGTGTCGGCGATCGAGCTGCCGACCACAATGAGATCCCCAACGACCGTGCCCGGCGAGGTGACGTTGTACTCCCACTCGTCGTACACGGGCGCAACCCCGTCGAGCAGGTTGACCTCGCCGCGCCTTCCGAAGTCCGCGCACGGCTTCCCGGTCGCGGCGTCGAGCGCGATCAAGCGCGCGTCGAGCGTCGCCACGAACACGCGCGCTGCGCACTCGCCGCTCGCGCGCGCGTCGCGCCAGTAGGCGACGCCGCGGTTGATCCACATGTTCGCGTAGGCGCGCCCGCGCTCGAGCTCGGGATCGAACGTCCACAGCTCGCGGCCGGTCTCGGGATCGAGCGCGATCACGCGGTTGCGCGGCGTCGTGAAGAACATCCGCCCGTCGACCACGATCGGAGTCGACTCGAACGCGCTGCCGCGATTCACGCGCAGCGGAAACGCGCCCTCGAAGAAGTCGCCATGCCGGTAGCTCCATGCCACGCGCAGCTCGCCCACGTTGTCGCGCGTGATGTCCGCGAGCGGCGAGTAGCGCCCGCCGCCCGGCGCGCCCTCCGTGTAGGGCCAGTCGGCTATAGGCGGTGGCTCCGCGACGGCATCGCCACGGAGCAGCGCGAAGGTGATTAGGGTCGCGACGAGCAGCCGGTGCTTCACGGCAGGTCTCCATGCAGGGCGCGGCTGACGAACAGGGCGACGCCGTCCTCGATCAGCGCCTCGTCGGCGAAGCGCGGATCCGGAATCGGGTCCCAGTGGCGGTGGATCGCCCACTGCGCGGCGATCTCGAGCGTGATGCGCGCGCTGATCGTGGGGTCTGCGATCGGCGCGAGCTGCTTCGCGGCGACGCGCGCACGGATGTAGCGCTCGAGCAGCGCCATGATGCCGCCGCGCCCGCCGGTGGAGTAGAGCGCGGCGAGCTCGGGGAAGTCGGGCGAGCAGCGATCGAGCAGCTTGATCCCGATGCGGTGCGCGGCGAGCAGGCGGAACAGCTCGCGCACGATGGTGTCGATCTCCACCCGCGTGTCGCGCGCGCGCTTCTTCGCGAGTGCGGCTGCGAGCGCGGGCAGTTGCACCTCGCGCGCGAGGCGAGCCCGCACCTTGCGCAGCGTCGCGCCTGCGCGTGGCGTCGGGACCGGCAGCTCGCGCGGCAGCGGAATCGCGGCGCTGCGATCGGCGTGAAGCAGCGCCTGCTCGAACAGCGCCTCCTTGCTCTCGAAGTAGAGGTAGAGCGTGCCCTTGGCGACGCCGAGCTCGTCCGCGATGTCGGCCATCTGCGTGCGGCGATAGCCCTGGCGCAAGAACACGCGGGTCGCTGCGCGAATCGCAGCGTCGAAGCGATCGGTCGGAATCGGTCGCGGCATGGAGCGACCCTAAACTGACCGACTCGGTCAGTCAATCCGAAATCCCGGCGCCCCACCCTCCCCCGCCCGGGGTCTCGAGCCGCAGCCGATCGCCGGGCGAGAGCTGCAGCGTGGCCCGGCCGGGCAGCCGCTCTCGCGTGCCGTCTCTGCGCACGAGCCAGTTCGCGCCGCGCGCGCCGGGCGAGCCGCCTGCGGCGCCCCACGGTGCGATCACACGGCGCTCCGTGATGAGCGACGCCGTCACCGCCGCCGTGAACTCGAGCTCGCGCACGAGGCCTTCGCCGCCGCGCCAGCGCCCGGCTCCGCCCGAGCCGCGGCGCAGCGAGAACTCGTGCACGCGCACCGGCGTGCGCGACTCGAGCACCTCCGGGTCGGTGATGCGCGTGTTGCTCATGTGCACGTGCACACCGGAGCCGCCCGGCGCGCCGGGCGTCGCGCCCGAGCCGCCGCCGAGCGTTTCGTAGTAGCCGAACGAGGCATCGCCGAACGCGAGGTTGTTCATCGTGCCCTGGCTCGCGGCGGCGACGCCCATCGCGCCGAGGATCACGTCGACGACGCGCTGCGAGGTCTCGACGTTGCCCGCCACGACCGCGGCGTCGCGCGGCGGATCGAGCAGCGACCCGCGCGGAATCCGCAGCTCGAGCGGCGCGAGGCAGCCGCCGTTCAGCGGGATGCGCTCGGCGACGAGGCAGCCCAGCGCGTAGATCGCCGCAGCCTCCGCCACGGCGCGCGGCGCGTTCAGGTTGCCCGCGACCGCGGGCGACGTGCCAGAAAAGTCGAGTACGCCGCGCCCTGCTGCGAGCGTGAGGCGCGCGCAGATGCGCGTCCCGTCGTCGAGCACGTCGGCGAACTCGCGCGCGCCGTCGCCGAGCTTCGCGAGCTCGCGCGAGACTTTGCGTGCGGCGGCGTCCTGCAGCGCGCGCATCAGCTCGGCGAGCAGCTCGGCGCCCTCCTCCGCCACGTACTCCGCTAGAAGCCGCGCACCGGCGCGATTCGCCGCCGCCATCGCTTCGAGGTCGGCGACGTTGTCGTCGGGACTTCGCGCGGGATACCGCGCGCGTGTGAGCAGCGCGCGCAGGCCCGCTTCGTCGAAGGCGCCCTCGCTGGCGAGGGGAAACATGCGCAGCACGACGCCCTCTTCTTCGAGCGTGCGCGAGTCCGCCGGCATCGAACCCGGCGACATGCCGCCGATGTCGGCCTGATGACCGCGGCTCGCGACGAAGAAGCGCAGCGCGCCGCCCACGAACACAGGCGTCACGACCGTCACGTCGGGTAGATGCGAGCCGCCCTCGGCCGGATCGTTCGTCGCGATCGCATCGCCTTCGCGCAGCGCGGGGAAGCGCGCGAGCACGGCGCGCACCGTCGCGCCCATCGCGCCGAGATGCACGGGGATGTGCGGCGCGTTCGCGACGAGGCCGCCGCTCGCGTCGAACACCGCGCACGAGTAGTCGAGGCGCTCCTTGATGTTCACCGACACCGCGGTGTTGCGGAGCACGAGGCCCATCTGCTCGGCGATCGACATGAAGCGTGAGCCTGCGACTTCCAGGCGAACGGGGTCGTTCGCATCGCGCGCCTCGCCCTGCGCGCGCGCTGCGCCCGCGAGATCGCGCACCACGAGCGTGCCGTTCGCGAGCGCCTCGGCGCGAAAGCCCGGATCGAGCACGAGCGTGCTCGCGTCGTCGACGATCAGTGCCGGGCCTTCGACGCGCTCACCTGCCGCGAGTGACGCGCGATCCCGCACGAGCGCCCGCGCGCGGCCCGCGCCGGGGAACCAGCACTCGCTCAGCTCCGTCCGCGGCTCCGTGTGCGCGGTTGTACCGGAGGCGGCGCCTGCTGCGACGACCTCGAGCACGCGCACGCGGGCCGTCGTGATCTCGATCGCGCGCGCCCGCGCGTAGCCAAAGCGCGCGCGGTGCTCGCGCTCGAACGCGTCGCGCCACGATTCGCCGCTCTCGGCGCGCACCGTCAGCGCGGTCTCCGCACCGCGGTAGCGCAAGTCGAGCATTCGCTCCGCGCTGGAGCGCTGCACGCGTTCGGCCGCGAGCGCCGCTTCGCCTTCGCGCGAGAGCGCGTCCAGCAGTGCGAGCACGCTCGCGGGCGCGGCATCGCCGGCGAGCAGCACGCGGCCCGCGTCGCGCTGGCCGTCCCAGCTGCGCGGCGCCGCGCCGATGCCGTGCGCACTCAGCAGGCCCGCGAGCGGATGCACGAGGAGCGTGCGCATCCCGAGCCGGCGCGCGACGGCGCAGGCGTGCTGACCCGCGGCGCCGCCGAACGCGACGAGCGCGAGCTCGCGCGGGTCGACACCTCGCGCGATCGAGACCTGCGCGATCGCCTGCGCCATGTTCGCGTTCGCGATCTCGACGAAGCCGGCAGCGATCTCGTCGAGCGTGCGCGAGAAGCCCGCGGCGGCGAGCTCGCGTTGCAGCGAGAGCAACGCGCGCTCGACGGGCTCACGCTGCAACGGAAACGGGAAGCGCTCCGCGGGGAGACGCCCGAGCCAGAAGTTCGCGTCGCTGATCGTGAGCTCGCGCGCACTCGCGCGGCCATAACAAAGCGGCCCCGGGTCGGCGCCCGCGCTCTCCGGGCCAACGGTGAGCTGCACGCCGTCGAAGCGGCACAGCGAGCCGCCGCCCGCCGCGATCGTGTGTACGCGCAGCATCGGCGCCTTCACGCGCATCCCGGCGACGACCGTCTCGTAGGCGCGATCGGGCTCGCCGTTCACGATCAGCGACACGTCGGTCGAGGTGCCGCCCATGTCGAAGCCGATCGCGCTCGCGAAGCCCGCCTCGCGCGCGGCGCGCGCGGCGCCGAGCGCACCGCCCGCCGGCCCTGACAGCAGCGCATTGGGTCCGCGAAAGCGCGCCGCGTCGGTGAGTCCGCCGGAGGACTGCATGAAGCGCAGCTGTGCGCCGGGGAGCTCCTGCGCGAGCGACGCGAGATGACGACGCAGCAGGGGAGTCAGGTACGCGTCCGCCGCAGCGGTCTCACCCCGCGCGAGCATTCCCTGCTCGCGCGCGATCTCGCTGGAGGCGACGACGTGCGCAAAGCCCGCCTCGCGCGCGAGCGCGGCGACGCGCTCCTCCCAGCTCGGCTCGACGCTCGCGTGCAGGCCGACGACCGCGACCGACTCGAGCCCAGCCGCGCGCGCGACGCGAAACGCTTCGCGCGCTTCCGCCTCGTCGAGCCCTTCGAGCTCGCGGCCACGAAAGTCGATGCGTCCTGGCAGCTCGATCACGCGCGCGGGCAGGGGCGGCGGCTTCACCACCGAGAGCGCGAACAGCTCGGGCCGCTCCTGCGTGCCGATCGCGAGCAGATCGCCGAGCCCGCGCGTCGTCGCGAGCAGCACGTGCGCGCCGCGGCGCTCGAGCAGCGCGTTGGTGGCAACCGTCGTGCCGAGCCGCAGCTCGCACGGCGGCAGCGCGTCGCCGGCGCGCCACGCCCCGGCGTCACGCAGCAGTGCGTGAATGGCCTCCACGGGCGCGCGCTCGTGCGAGAGCACTTTGCGCGTGTGAAGCGCGCCGTCGGGAGCGAGCGCGATGCAGTCCGTGAACGTGCCACCGCGGTCGATGAAGAACTGCCATGCAAGCGAAGCGCGCGGCGAGCCGGAGTCTTCGGAGGCGAGCGAAGATCGAACGGTGGCCTCGCTGAGCGCGCGAGAACGTGCGTCACGCGTTCGCGCGCCCCCGTTCACGCGCGCGCCTTCGCTCCGTACAGAACGTCCCGCAGATCGAGCGCGAGGCGCGTGCCGTCCAGTAACAAGTGGCGCGGGTTGAGGCCGGGCGCGCGCACGCTCACGGCGATCCGCGTCGAGTCGACGTCGCTCGGCGTCGCAAAACCGAAGATGCCTCCCGCGTCGGTCGTGCCATGCGCGATCACGCGCGGCGCCGCGCCCGCGCGGTGCGCTTCCACGAGCACCTCGGCGCCCGCGAGCGCGGGCTGCTCGCCGCTCGCGTCTGCGTCGTTGTCGGCGACGAGCACGCGCGCGGTGCGCCCATCGGGCGCGCGCTCCACGCGGACCGCGAGATCGCGCAGCCAGATCATCGGCTCCGCCACGACGCCGGAGAGGCCTGCGTCGATCACGTGCCAGCTCGGATTCGCGCGCAGCGAGACATCCTGCGGCGCCATGCCGTGGTCGGCGGTGACGACGAAGAGCGTCTCGTCGAACAGGCCGAGCTGATCCAGCAGTGCGAGCACGCGACCGATGCGCTTGTCGCTCTCGGCGAGTGCGTCGCGTAGACCGTCGGCGTGTGGGCCGTAGTCGTGGCCAGCGCCGTCCGTGAGCACGAGCTCGTGGTAGACGAAGTCCGGCGGCGGCAGATCCTCGCGCGTGAACAGCTCGATCACCTGCGCGACGCCGCGCGTGTCGACCACCGCTTCGTCGGCGACGCCCTTGAACTCACGCGCCCAGCGCGGGTGCTGGTCGACCGAGAGCTGCGCGGTGAGCTCCTTCACGCGCCCGCGGTCGCAGAGGTTGCGGCCCTCGAGCACGGCGTGTTTCGCGCTGCGACCGAACGGCGCGTAAATCGCGGCCGTCATGCACTGCGATCCGCGCACGCGATGAAACGCCTCGTACAAGCTCTCGATCGCGCCCGCTGCATAGCCTTCGGTGCCCGCCTGCTTGCCTTGCGGCGACACCGTCTCGCGCGAGGCGCGCAAGTAATAAGTCGGGTTCACCACGTCGTGATGCCCGCACCAGGCGCCGCTGCCGATCGCGGTGTGGCTGGGCCACGTGATCGAGGGGAAGTTAACGATCGAGCCGCCGCGCAGCACGCCCGCGCGCTCGCGTAGGCGCCGCAGATTCGGCAGGGCCTCGGGGTCGCGGGCGAGGCGATCCTCCAGCTCGGTCTGGTGCAAGCCATCGAGCAGGAAGACGTAGAGGCGCCGCGGTTTGTCGGGGGCGTCCGCGTCGAGCAGCTCGCGCAGCACGCGCCCGTCTTGGCGCGCGAGATACACGTCGGGCGCGACGCCGCGCTCGCTCGCCGTTCGCGCCGTGGCGTCGCAGCCGTCGATGCGCGGAAAACCGAGCGCGGCGAGGCAGGTCGGCGCGATGTCGACCGCGCGCGCGGCGAGCGCGTGCACGCCGCGCCTAACACCTTTGCCCGAGAGCCACAGCGGCGCGCGCGCCTGACGCACGTGCAGCGCCCCGTGCGTGCCGGGCTGCGTGCCCTGGCACCAGTCGCGCGGCGAGACGGCGAGATCGGGCGCGTTCGGCGAGTCGAACAGCTGGGCCACGCGCTCGTATGCGAACGGGTAGCTCTGCTGCGCCGGTGCGATGAAGCGGCGCGCGGCGTCCTCCGCATCGAACCCACTCGCTGCCGCAGCGCGCTTTTCCTCGTCGAGCGTCGCGAGCGCGAGTGGGTCCTGATTCGCGACGGGGTTCTCCCCAACGACTTCGAGCACCTCGAAGCCGAGCGCGCCGCCGTCGCGAATCACGCGCTGGAACCGCACGAGCCCGCGCGCCGACCAAATCTCGTACGCGCCCGGCGCGCCGTTCTCTCCGGCGCGACACGTGAGCACGAGATCCACCTGCGCGCCGATCTTCGGGTCCGCGAGCAGCGCGTGAATCGCGCGGTTGCCCGACTCCTCCTGCTCGGGATCGAGCCCCTGCCCCGCCAGCCGCTCCGGTCCGTGAATGCGCATGCGCCGCAGCGTATCGCGCACACCGCGACTCCCCGGAGGGGGGACGTTCCGCAAGAAAGTAAAGAAAAGGGCCTGGTTTCTTTACTTGCTTGCGGAACGTCCCCGAAGCCTCACTGGACGGGCCGATTCGTCCGCGTCGCCGCGCGCCCTACATCACGTAGTTCAGCCCGAGCCGCCCGCCGTCGGGGTAGATCGTCGTGCCCGTGAGGTACGACGCGTCGTCGCTCGCGAGGAACACCGCGATGCGCGCGATCTCCTCGGGCTCGCCGAGGCGCCCGAGCGGCGTGCGCGAGAGGATGCGAGCGCGCGCGGCGTCGTCCGTGAGCACGACGTCGCGCAGCATCTCGGTGGCGATCGAGCCGGGCCCGATGCCCATCACGCGAATGCCGCTGCGCGCGAGGCCGAGCGCCATCGTCTTGGTGAGCTGATTGATCGCGCCCTTGCTCACCGTGTACGGGACTTGGTTCTCGATCGCGAGCACGGCGTTCACGCTGGACATGTTCACGATCACGCCGCGCGCGCCGTTCTCGCGCGCGGGCTGCGCGAGCATCTGCCGCGCCGCCGCTTGCCCGCACAAGAGCGCGCCCTTCAGGTTGACGCGCAGCACGCGATCGAAGTCCTCCTCGCGCAAGTCGAGGAAGCTCGCGGCGTGCACGATGCCCGCGTTGTTCACGAGCACGTCGAGGCGCCCATGATGACTCGCCGCGCTCGCGACGAGCGCATCCGCATCGGCTTTCTCGCCGACGTCGGCGTGGACGAAGCGCGCCTCGCCGCCGGCGCCGCGAATCTCGGCTGCGACCGCTTCGCCGCGCGCATCGTTCACGTCCGACACGACGACGCGTGCGCCCTCACGCGCGAATTCGCGCGCACACGCGGCGCCGATTCCCTGCGCGGCGCCCGTCACGATCGCGACGCGATCTCGCAGCTTCATCCCTTCCTCCGAATGCGCGCACGAACGCGGGCGAACACGTCGCGCGTGGGCTCGTCGCCGAGCGCGTGAAGCAGCGGCAGTGCGAGTGCGGCGTAGACGACGCCGCCGACTGCCAGCTCGAGGAGCGCGCGCGGCGTCGTGCCGAGGCCGCTGCGCGTGCCCGCGATGTCGGCCACGAGCCACGCGAGCGCCGCGGTCGGGAGCGAAGCCGCGATCGCGCGCACGAGCGTGCCGAGCAGCGGAAGCAGGCGCGGCGCGCCGTGCAGGCGACGCGCGACGACGAGCGTCGCGACGGCGTTCGCCGTGATCGCGAGGGCTCCCGCGAGCGCGAGGCCTGCGGCGCCCTGCTCGCGCCCGAGCCACGCGTAGAGCGGAAACGCCACCACGACGAATGCGGTCCCGAGCAGCATCGGCCGCCACATGTCCGCGCGCGCGTAGAACGGACGAACCGCCACGGTCTGCACCACCCACGCCGGCACGCCGAGGCAGAACAGCTGCAGCGCCGTCGCCACCGGCGCGGCGTCGCCGAGCGCGAACTCGCCGCGCACGTAGACCGCGCGCACCAGCGCGTCCGACAGCGCCGCCGTGCCGACGCCCAACAACACGGCGATCGCGGTCGAGGCTTGGAGCGTGCGCAGCACGAGCCGGTCGAGCTCGTCCTTGCGCCCGTCCTCGAGCAGCTTCGAGAAGGTCGGGAGCGCCGCGGTCGCAACGGCTTGGCCCACGAGGCCGACGGGCAGCTGCATCAAGCGCCGCGCGAACGCGAGTGTCGCGATCGAGCCGACCGCGAGCAGGCCGCCGAAGTAGCGGTCGTACCACTCGTCGACCGTGATCAATGTGACGCCGAGCATGAGCGGCAGTGCCACCACGAGGTAGCGGCGGAACTCGGGATCGAGCGGCGCGAAGCGGAAGCCGAGCGCGATGCGGCCGCGCGCTTCGTAGAGCGCGGTGCCGAGCGAGCCGGCTGCCGCGCCGAACAGCGCGCCCCACGCGAAGCCCTCGATGCCGAGCTCGCGGGCGCCGACCGCGCCGCACGCGATGATGCCGAGGTTGTAGACGATGGGCGCCGCGGCCTGGGAGCCGAAGCGCCCCTCCGCCATCAGCGCGCCGCGCACGATGCCGCCCGCGATGAAGAAGATCTGCGCCGGCAGCACGATGCGCGTGAGCCGCACCGTGAGCGCCTGCGCCTCGGGCTCGAAGCGCGGGAACTGCAGCGCCACGAACGCGTCGGCGAACGTCCATAACAACACGCTCGCCGCGAGCGCGAGCGCCGTCATCGTGCCGAGCACGGTCGCGAGAAAGCGCTGCGCCGCCGCATCGCCCTGCTCGGACTTCGCGCGCGAGTAGAGCGGGATGAACGCGATCGAGAGCGCGCCGCCGGCGAGGAAGTAGAAGAGCAAGTCCGGGATCTGGAACGCGGCGTTGTAGGCGTCCGTCGCGCGGCCGCGGCCCACGAGCGCCGCGATCACCGACTCGCGCACGAAGCCGAGCACGCGCGAGAGCAGTTGGCTCGCGACGAGCAGCAGCGCTGCGAAGCCGACGCGGCGGGCGGTGGTTTCGGTCACGCCGGATTCAGCTCGCGCCACACGCGCCCGTCGAAGCTCTCCATCACGACGTAGTCGCCTTCGCGGCCCTTCAGGAACGGGTAGTCGAGGGGCACCTTTCCGTACGGCGTGTCGAGCACGTACTGCGGAATCGCGAAGCCGCTCGTGCGCCCGCGCAGCGCGCGGAACAGCTCGACGCCGCGTTCGATCGGCACGCGGAAGTGGCCCGTGCCTTCGAGCAGCTGCGCCTGATACACGTAGTAGGGCCGCACGCGCATGCGCACGAGGCCCTCGCAGAGCGCCTTCATCGTCGCGATGTCGTCGTTCACGCCGGCGAGCAGCACGCTCTGGTTGCCGACGGGGATGCCCGCACGCGTCAGCAGATCGCACGCGCGCGCGGCCTCGGGCGTCAGCTCCTTCGGGTGGTTGAAGTGCGTGTTCACCCAGATCGGGTGGTAGCGCTGGAGCATCTCGCACAGCTCCGGCGTGACGCGCATCGGAAGCGTGACCGGGAAGCGCGTGCCGAGCCGCACGATCTCGACGTGCGGGATCGCGCGCAGCTCGCGGATCAGCCACTCGAGGCGCTCATCGCTGAACACGAGCGGGTCGCCGCCCGTCAGCAGCACGTCGCGAATCGCCGGAGTCGCGCGAATCCAGTCGAGCGCGACCTGCAGCTCGGCGCGCTTCATCGTCCACTCTTCGTCGCCCACCATGCGCTTGCGCAGGCAGTAGCGGCAGTAGAGCGCGCACTCGTTGTTCACGCAAAACGCGATGCGGTCCTCGTACACGCGCACGACGTTCTTGACCGGCGAGTGCGCCACTTCGTCCAGGGGATCCGCGAGGCCGTGCGGATCGCCGAGCTCCGCGAGCCGCGGCACGACCTGCTTGCGCACGGGGCACTCGGGATCCGCGGGATCCATCAGCGAGGCGTAGTAGGGCGTGATCACGAAGCGGAAGCGCTCGGACAGCGCTGCGATCGCGCGCGCCTCGTCGTCCGTGGGCGTGACGAATCGCGCGAGCTCCGCCGCGCCGCGAATGCGGTGCTGCATCTGCCACGTCCAGCTCGCCCAGTGCGGCGAGCCGATGTCTTCGCGCGAAGCGGTGGTCTTGTTGACTTCGCTCGCCTGCGGCTCGCTGCGCGCGCCGCCGTGCGGCGCTTGCCGTTTCTCGGTTCGATCGTTCAAGCGAGCCTCAGTCGTTTCAGGCCACCCGCGAGAACTTCAGCGAGCAGGTCCGCGAGCGAGCGGCCCATCAGCTCGGCCAAGATGCCGAACGAGCCATCCGGGGCAAACGTCGGCAGCGTGTTGAGCTCGAGGAAGTAGGGGCGGCCCGCGGCATCCAGCTTGAAGTCCGCGCGCGCGAAGTCGCGGCAACGCAGCGCCGCGAAGGCGCGCTGCGCCTGCTCCGCGAGCGCAGCCTCGAGCGCGGGTGTGAGCGCGCCGGGCGTCACGTGCGCGAGCGGCGCCGCCGCGCCCCGCTCCACCGCGTGCACGCCAATACCCGTTCTGGCCTCGAGCGCGCGCTGCAGCACGGGCAACACGCGCGGCGGATCTTTCCCGATCAGCGTCACGGTGTACTCCGCCCCCGGCAGAAACGGCTCGATCAGCGCGGGCTGCTCATAGGAGTGGGTGACGCGCTCCACCGCCTCCGCGAGCTCGCGCTCGTTCTCGACACGCGAGCGCAGCGAGATCCCCTTCGCCGTGCCCTCCCAGCGAGGTTTCACGAAGAGCGGAAATCGCCCCGGCAACGAAGCCGCAGACAACTCGGCGGACGAACCCACGCTGAGGTGCCCCGCCGTAACAACTCCCGCCGCGCGCACGACGTCGAGCGTCCACGCCTTGTCGAGCGAGAGCGACAGCGTGAGCGCATCGGACCCGAGCGCGGGCACACCCGCGAGCTCGAGCAACACCGGCGCCCAAGCCTCGCGATTCCGCGATCCAAACCCCTCCGCGATGTTCCACACCGCATCGAGCTTCGGCAGCGAGCCCGCGCCGATCGCCGCCAGCAGCGCGCGCGGACTCCCCACGCGCAAAGGCTCATGCCCCGCGAACCGAATCGCCGCCTCCAGCGCCTCGACCGTCGCCTCGGGCTCGTACTCCACATCCGCATCCGGCGGCCCACCCGGCGGCGCCGTCCCCAACAAGTCGTAAGCAATCCCAATGCGAAGCCGCGCGCCCATAAGAACGAGCGACCCTAGCAGCGTGCCCCCACCGAACTCCGAACCTCTGAGCCTGTGAGCAACAAGACGGCTCGAATGGCGAACTCCCCCAACTCCGCCTGACCACGCGAAAGCGCGCGGGAGGCGCGCCTCAACGGCGCGCCGATCCGCGCCCTCCCCCAGTTAGTGGGCGTGAGCAGCGCACACCTCGAGCAGCCGGCGCGGGCCGCAGCGGGGGTCGCGGAGCGAGTGCCCAGGCGCGAGGCGCGCGCACACTCCGTTGCATCGCGAAACACCGCAATACGCGCACGCCTACGCCTGACGCGCCCGCGCGGCCGAGCGAAGCCGAGCCCCCGCGGAGGCCCGCGCCGGCTGCGAAGCCACGAGTGAGCGGGCCACGCACAAGCACAAGCGCGAGTCATCGACGCGCGCCCCACACAACCGCGAGTCGACAACCCCCGCCGTAGTAGTGTGCGCCCCCATGTCCGCACTCGACACGATCGAACGCCTCGGCAACAAGCTCCCCGACCCCGCGACGCTCTTTCTGGTCGGCGCTCTCGGCGTGATCGCGCTCTCCGAGATCGCCGTGCGCCTCGACTGGAGCGTCGAGAAGCGCGGCACGCGCGAAGTGCGCGAGCAGGTGTTAGGCGCGGACGGCGCCCCGCTGATCGACGCCGCAACCCAACAGCCCGTGACGCGCGCCGTGCTCGATCCCGCGACGGGGCAAGTCGCGCGCGAGGCGTTCTCGCAGCCGCTCGCGCCGCGCAGCCTGCTCTCGTCCGAGGGCGCGCACTTCGCGCTCGCGAGCCTCGTCGACAACTTCAAAGCGTTCCCGCCGCTCGCCGTCGTGCTCGTCGGCATGCTCGGCATCGGCCTGGCCGAGCGCGTCGGCTTGATCGGCGTGTTGTTACGGGCCGCGCTCGGCTCTGCCCCGCCGGCGCTGCTCACGCCCGTCGTCGTGTTCCTCGGGGTGAGCTCTTCGCTCGCCACCGACGCCGGCTACGTCGTGCTTCCCCCCGTCGCCGCCGCGCTCTACGCCGCCGCGGGCCGCTCGCCGCTCGCGGGCATCGCGGCCTCGATCGCAGGCGTCGCCGCGGGCTTCAGCGCGAACCTGCTGCCGAGCGGCATCGACACGATCATGATGGGCTTCTCGACCGCCGCCGCGCGGCTCGTGGCGCCGCAGTACGAAGTCACCGCCACCGCGAACCTCTACTTCATGCAGGCCTCGACGATCCTGCTCACCGCAGTCGGCTGGTTCGTCACGGCGCGCTGGGTGGAGCCGCGCCTCGCAGCGCAGGGCGTCGCGGCGCCGGAGGCGAGCGCGAACGCCACGCTGAGTGCGAGCGAGAAGCGCGGACTCGGCGCGGCGAGCGTCGCGTTCGCCGTGCTCGCGGCGCTGCTCGTCGCGGCGGTCGCGATCGAGGGCGCGCCGCTGCACGGCGCCGCAGGGAACAATCCGAAGTGGGTCGCGGCGATCGTGCCGCTGATGTTTGTGATGTTTTTCGTGCCCGGCCTCGCCTACGGATTTCGCGCGGGCACGCTGAAGAACGACCGCGACGCCGCGCGCCTGCTCGGCGAATCGATGGCGGCGATGGGCCCGTACATCGTGCTCGCGTTCTTCGCGGCGCAGTTCATCGAGTACTTCCGCTGGTCCGGCCTCGGCGAGATGCTCGCGATCGCGGGCGGCGCCGTGCTCACGCGCGCCGACCTCCCGGCGCCGCTTTTGCTCGCCTGCTTCATCGTGCTCGTCACCGCCGCAAACCTCTCGATCTCGTCGATGTCCGCGAAGTACGCGTTCTTCGCGCCGGTCTTCGTGCCGATGTTCATGCAGGTCGGCATCAGCCCCGAGCTCACGCAGGCGGCCTATCGCGTGGGCGATTCCATCACGAACTGCATCACGCCGCTGAATCCCTACCTCGTGATTTCGCTCGTGCTGATGCAGCGCTACGCGCCTAAGAGCGGCCTCGGCACGCTCGTCGCGATGATGCTGCCGTACTCACTCGCGTTCCTCGCGACGTGGACGCTGCTGCTCGTGGCGTGGGTCGTGCTCGGGATTCCGCTCGGGCCGGGCGCGCCGCTGTGGTTCGCGCCTGGGCAGTGAATCTGGAGTCGTCGCGATGGACGTGAGGTCGCTCGCGGTCAAGGTCGCGGTCGTTACGGGCGCGGGCAGCGGGATCGGGCGAGAGACGGCGCTCGAGTGCGCGCGCCGCGGCGCCTCGCTCGCGATTTGCGATCTGAACGAAGCGGGCCTCGCCGAGACCGAGCGCCTCGTCGCCGAGCTCGAGAAGCAGACACCCGTGCTGGCGCGGCGCGTCGACGTCGCACGCGCGGAGGAGATGCGCGCCTTCGCGGACGCCGTCTTCGGCGAGCTCGGCGGCGTCGACCTGCTCGTGAACAACGCGGGCGTCGGCCTCGGCGGCGGGTTTCTCGACACCTCGCTCGAAGACTGGAGCTGGATCGTCGAGATCAACCTGCTCGGCGTCGTGAACGGCTGTCACTTCTTCGTGCCGCGCATGGTGGAGCGCGGCGCGGGCGGCCACGTCGTCAACGTCGCTTCCGCGGCGGGCTTCCTGCCTGCGGAGCCGCTCTCGGCGTACTGCGCGACGAAGTACGGCGTGCTCGGTCTCAGCGAGTGCCTGCACATCGAGCTCGCGCGGCGTGGCATCGGCGTGACCGCGATCTGCCCGGGCATCATCAACACGCCGATCACGCGCAGCGCGCGCATGCGCGGCGCGGACGCGACGCCGGAGCTGCGCGAGAAGGTGGTCGCGTCGTATCAGCGCAGGAACTACGGCCCCGAGCGCGTCGCGCGGGCGATCCTGCGCGCGGTGCAGAAGAACCGCGTCGTCGCGCCGGTCGCGCCCGAAGCCTGGCTCGCGTACTGGGCGAAACGCATCGCGCCGTGGGCGGTGCTCGCGCTCTCGCGCTGGCAGGCGCGCACCGGATTCGGGATGCGATGAGCGAGCTGTTGTTACTGCCGCGGCCGCGGCGGCTCGAGCGCCTCGCGGGCGCCGGCCCAGCGCGCGGCGCGGAGCCCGTTTCGCACGAGAACCGCGCGCTCGGCGCTGAAGCATTCACGCTCACGCTGGACTCGCGCGGCATCGCGATCGAGCACGGCGGTGCGGCGGGCGAGCGCTACGCGCGCGCGGCGCTCGCCCAGATCGCGCAGCAAAGCGGCGACGCGCTCCCGGCGCTTCGCATCGAGGACGCGCCCGACTTCGCCGTGCGGGGCTACCTGCTCGACATCTCGCGCGACCGCGTACCCACGCGCGAGACGCTCGCGCGCATCGTCGAGTTGATGGCGCTGCTGCGCCTCAATCACCTCCAGCTCTATACCGAGCACACCTTCGCCTACGCCGCGCACGAGCGCGTCTGGCGCGATGCCTCGCCGATGACGCCCGAGGACACACGCTGGCTGGATGCGCTCTGCCGCACGCACGGCATCGAGCTGTGCGCGAACCAAAACACGTTCGGCCACATGGGGCGCTGGCTCGCGCACCGCGAGTACCGCGCGCGTGCGGAGCGCCCCGACGGCTTCGCCACGCGCTTCGGCATGAAGCTGCCGGCAGGCTGTCTCGCGCCCACGCAAGACAACGCCGACTTCGCGCTCGCGCTCTGCCGCGAGCTGCTCTCTCACCACGCGAGCTCGCGCATCCACGTCAACTGCGACGAGACCTTCGAGCTCGGCCGCGGCGCGAGCGCCGCGGATGCCGCAGCGCGCGGCAAGGCGCGCGTGTACCTGGAGCACTTGTTACGGATCGCGCAGCCCCTGATCGCGGAAGGTCGCGAGGTGCTGTTCTGGGGCGACACGCTGCGCGAGCACCCGGAGCTCGTGCGCGAGCTGCCGCGCGCGGGGCTCACCGCGTGCGTGTGGCACTACGAGCGCCCACTCGAGGCGCTCCCGTTTCCGCCCGCGCTGCTGCCGATCCTCGCCGAGTTCGGCATCGGCGAGCGCGCGCTGCGCGGCTTCGGCGCGCAGTGCGAGGCGTTCGCGGACTCGGGCTTTCCGTTCTGGGTGTGCCCCGGCACCTCGACTTGGAACTCGCTGCTCGGCCGCTGGAGCAACGCGCGCGAGAACCTGCGCGATGCGGCGGAGGTGGGGCGCTCCCGCGGCGCGCGCGGCTTCCTCGTCACCGACTGGGGGGACAACGGGCACCTGCAGCCGCCGAGCGCGAGCTGGCTGCCGCTCGCGTATGGCGCGGCGCTCGCCTGGTGCGCGGACGCGAACCGCGAGCTCGCGATGGCGCCGCTGCTCGACGCGTTCGTGTTTCGCGACGCGAGTCGCACGCTCGGAGCGCTCGCCGTCGACCTCGCCGAGACCTATCAGGGCACGGGCAAGCACGCCCTCAACAGCAGCCCACTCTTCGCGGAGATCGTGCAGGGCGCGCTGCTCGGCAGCTTCGGCGAGATCGACGCGGCGCGCCTCGAAGCCACGATCGCGCAGCTCGGCCGAGCGATCGCGGCGCTCGCGCAAACGCGCAGCGAAGCGGCAGACGGTGCGCAGACAGCGCGCGAGCTTGCCGTCGCGGCGCGTCTCGCCCGCCACGGCGCGTGGCGCCTCGCGCGCGGCGCAAGGCTGCCGTGCCCGAGCGACGCGGAGCTGAGCCGCGATCTTGGCGAGGCGATCGCCGAGCAGCGCAGCGCGTGGCTCGCGCGCAGCCGGCCCGGCGGGCTCGCCGACAGCCTCGCGCGGCTCGAGCGCACGCGGGCCACATACCAACATTGAGTGCCGACCAAATTGGGTCAATCAGCCCTCAAGGGTTGGGCGTAACCTCTCGATAAACGCGCATCGCCTCGGGGGGGGGGGGGGGGGGCGTGGTTCGTTGCCCCATCCCGCACC